>JANNGV010000110.1:0-13651 GCA_031404055.1 Chloracidobacterium sp. | reverse complement strand
GATTGCTCCGCGTTGAACAATATTGCACTGCACAACCGGCCCCCAACAGCCGATCTCAACCAAACATTCGCGGTCGCCGTACTTCTCGGCAAAGGTTCCTTCTTCGTAGAAACCCGCTCGGACACATTTGTTATGGACCGTGTCTTGAAATAGCCAGGACGGACGGCCAAGTTCGTCAAACTCGGGAAGCGGGCCGATGCCTTGAAGAAAGAGGAGAATCATTCCGACAGTCTCGGTGAAATTATCTCCGATTGGCGAACATCCGGGAATATTTATCACCGGAAGTCCGGCGGTGCCGCGATAATCCTTGCCGAGAAAATCCATCACGCTCATTGCGTTTGTCGGATTACCAGCTGCGGCTGGAATGCCGCCCCAGGTCGCGCAGGTACCGACGGCGACCACGGCCGCTGCTTTTGGTGAAAGCCTTTTGAGCCACTCGGTCGTCGGTATCGGCCGACGTTTATCGCCGCCGAGATTTTCCGCGCCGAGGGCGGACCAATAGCCGCCGGTCTTTGACGCAATCCGCTCGTCGGCTATCGAGCCTTCGTAACAGATCACAAAGGGCGCATCGAGCTCGCCACGTTCGGCCATCTCGAAGTGGTGCATGAAATCATCACCCGCCTCAACCGCCAGAGCGGGATGAAACAGGATCAGTTGTGGCAGTCCGGCAATGGTTCCGTTCAGCAAACTTTCAAGCGGCGGATTGGTTGCACCCGCGACGCCGATCGTGCAACCGTCGCAGCTCATCCCAGCAAGCCAGAATGCGTAGATCTTCGTGAGCGGGCCGAGCGACAATTTTTTCGCCGGTTCGGATTGCTTTTCCCGATCTATTTCCGCACTTTCACTTTCCAGCGGTGTAACCTTTCCTTGTGGATCGTCATACATAGATTTGACTCCATCTAACAGTTCGGCTTCGACAGATGCTTGCTCGCGGACGAGCCGTTAACGGGAACATTTTCGCGGAGATAGACAGCAAGATGTTCTACCTCTTTAACTACCGGCGACGCTTTATTGAAGTCATAGAGCGACTTGCCGATAAGATCTGCCTTCGTCACGTCGTCGTCGAACGGGATGCGTGCGACTATATCGAGATCGTTGTTTCGGCAGAACTCGGTGACTAGCTTAGCGTCCTCGTCGCTCCGAAACTTGTTAACGACCGCGTAGATGTTGCTGATGCCAAGCCCCCTCGCAAGCGGAACCGTCCGTCGCGCCGTTTCGAGCGAACGGTAATACGGCTCGGTGACGATCAAAAGTGCATCGACGTGCCTCACGGTTCCCCGGCTTAAATGTTCAAGCGATGCTTCCATGTCCATTATGGTCACGCTATCGGCTTCGGAAACGATCTCTCCCATCAGGCTGCGCACGGCAGCGTGTGCTGAGCACAGTCAGCCCGCTCCCGGGTTTTCAACCTTTGTGCCGACTATCAGGCGAATTCCGTCAGGGGCGGCGATGCCGTGCAGAGCCGCAATGTTCTCGACCGAATCTTTCAGCACCATTCGCATCTTGCCGTCAGCATCTTCTATTCTCTCGACGATGCTTCGTGGAATCGAATGAGTATTTTCGAGCGTCGCAGGCTCAAGACCGAGAGCCATCCCGAGGTTCGGGTTCGGATCGCCGTCAATCGCCAGTACGGGAAGTCCCTGCCGTGCGAAAACGCGCGCTAATGTAGCCGAGATCGTCGTTTTGCCAGAGCCGCCTTTTCCGCTAATGCCTATTTTCATCGTTTATTTCACTCCCAGAAGTCCAGCGACGTTTCCGAGATGCCTATCCGCGCTCGTTAGTTCCGCTCCCACTACCTCGAAGCCACCGACGACCGGCGCGAGCGAGCCGTTGATACCGTCGATGCACGTCGGAAGCGGGGAGGTTTCTGTATCAATTGCCCGAACTCCATAAGCGATCTTATCCAAACTCGAAGCGATATTCTCGAGAGCCATCGCGATATGCCACAATCCGATGCCGAGCGCAATCAAAAGCACCGCCCCGGCAACAACCGTGAGTATCGTAAGTAACAAAACGGATTCCATTATCTTTTCCCTCCGCCAACGAATGCGGAAAGCGCTCCCAATTTCTTATCAAGCGCATCCGCAACGGCCACAATCGGGCCAGCGTTTTTTATCAGCCCGGCTGTAACTTCGAGCGTCGCGCCAAGCTTTGCGAGCGCCGATGTGTTATGAACGATCCCGACCGCCGCCGGCAAAGTGCGATCCGCAAGACCGTTGATCTTACGCGCCGCATTAATGACGCGGATCAGCAAATGAACGTCGATCACGGTCAAGATCAACGCGATGACGATGCCCACCCACCAAACGACCTGCACGGCAGAAGCGGTAGCCGATGTCATTTCGATCAAAAACATAATCACCCTCACTTTGTCCTAAACCTTCGACGCCGTCACTGCGTCGAGAGCGTCCTGAAAATGTGCATTCGCCGACGCGAAGCTCGATTCGGCAACCATCAGGCCGCCCGCAAGATCGCTCAAACCACCGTTTAGTTGTTCAACACCGCCGTTCAGAGAAGCAGTGTTCTCGCGCACCTGCTTCAAGCCGGCATCGATCTGGCCGAGCTTTTTCGCCACCGCCATCAGCGTCACCAAAATAGCAATTAGTCCCACTGCCAGCGTAAGCACAAGAATTACGGCGTAAACGATCGTCATCCATTTCAGCAATTCCATCACTGTCTCCCTGGTGCGAGCGCCTGACCCAGATCGTCGAGCTTGCCATTTATTTCCCCCGCCACCCCGGCGATCGACTGTGCCGTGGTTAAAATGTCGCCTGCGACGGCGTTAGTGTCCTGCAGCATCCAGATCGACACGGTGTTACCTGCGATCTGCTTACCGGCAAGCCAAATCTCCTTCGCGTGATAATCGATTTTGCGCGCCGTCACGACGATCGCGATCAAAAGCGCCGCGACGATCAGGATCACGACCGCTCCGGCGATGAGCGAGTAGGTCCATATCGTAATCGAATCCATAGTCTTCCTCCTTGCGGGATTCTATTGGGATTTTTTCTGAGAATATTTCGAGAACGCGAACAAGCTTTGCCGTAGGCTGCGCCCTTCCTGAGTTAGCTGGTACTCGACGCGAGGCGGCGTTTCGTCGTAAGTGCGTCGCGAAATTAAAGCGGCTCGCTCAAGCTCGGCCAGACGAATCGAAAGCGTCGAAGAGCTCATATCGTCCATCGCCGCTCTCAAATCACCAAATCGGATGCTCGGCTGTTCGCCTATAACAGTCAAAAGACGCAAAGCGTATTTGCGGCCGACGATCTGAACGAGGCCCGTCGCGGTACAGATGCACTCCACCTCGACGTTCGCAAACTCGTCAACGCATCCACACATGTTTTCCGTCGGCAAACTCAGCATCTGGACTGCGACCTTCGGCCTTACTCGATCTGAACGAGACCCGGTTGCCTGATCATCCGGCCGTCTTGTACTGCTTAACAGCCCAAATATAGCGCTTTTTAACCGGAAACAAAACGTAAATGTTGCAATCATTTGCTTCGTTCGGCTGAAAGAACACACCTTTTAAAGGACGCGTGTTGACAAACTCTCCCTAAAACGTTATCAGAGTTGAATACTTCGACAAATCGAACTGGCAATTTGATCAATACGGTCAGCTTATAAAAATATCCTGATGATCGTGTTTTTTGGCAAACAATCAGTTTCGTGCACGCCCATCCCCGGCAGTTTTCTACCCCGGCGTTGTTGCATAGTTCGATCTGCGTTGCCGTTGTTCTCCCCAAATTAGACCGTAGTACTCAGACGACACGAGGTTGATCTGTATGAAAATAAACTCAAGATATTTATTGCGGTTCCTGTCAGCGACAATACTTATACTTTTCGCAGGGTTGTATTCGATTTATTCGCAAAACTCCACCGCGACACTCATAGGGCAAACATTTGATCCAGCGGGGGCAGCATTGCCCGGCGTCAGGGTCACGCTAACCCAACTGGGCAGCCGTCTGACCCGCACCGTGATCAGTGATGGGTCAGGCAATTATGTTTTTCTTTTAGTGCCGGCAGGGAGATATTCCCTTGCCGCCGAGCGTGAAGGATTTCAAAAACTGGTCTATCGCGAGTTTGACCTGCAGGTCGACCAACGCGCCGAACAGGACCTCGCTCTTTCGGCGGGCCAGATCTCGGAAACGGTCGAGGTGAATTCCATAGCTTCACCGCTCCAATCCGAGACAGCCACTCTTGGAACCGTGATCGACCGTGAAAAGATCATGCAACTCCCGCTGAACGGCCGCGAGTTTCAGCAGCTCGCTTTGCTGGTTCCCGGCACGGTCCCGCCGGCACAGGGTTCTTCGTTGTCCTTCCGAGGCGGGTTCAACGTAAGCGGCGCCCGCGAATCCGCGAACTATTTCCTGCTCGACGGGGTCGATAACAATAACTCTTCCGCCAACCAATATGTTTTTCGTCCCTCGATCGACATGATCCAAGAATTCAAGGTGCAAACCAGTACCTATTCCGCCGAATTCGGCAGGGGCGCGGGAGGGCAGATAAATGTCGTCACGAAATCGGGAACAAACGCATATCGCGGAAATGTCTTTGAATTTCTTCGCAATTCCACTCTTGACGCACGCAATTTTTTTGATTTGCCCACCACTAGCCCATCGTTCAAGCGAAATCAATTCGGGGCGACACTTGGCGGACCGCTGCCATTCTTCCATTTCGGCGAAGGCGGGCCCGTTTTTGCTTCGGGAAAAGACCGAACATTTTTCTTTCTTAGCTACGAGGGCTTGCGCCTGCGTCAAGGCGTCACCCGTTCGGCGTCGGTTCCAAGCCTGACGGCGCGCGAAGGTAATTTTGGACCGAACGCGCGTATCCGCGATCCCCAACGCTCCGGGGCTTGCAATGCGACCGATACTGCCGCTTGCTTTCCAAATGGAATAATTCCGATGGAACGTATCAGTCCGATCGGGCTGGCGATCGCAAGAGCGTTCCCATCGCCAAACAATCCGGCCGATCCGTCCCGTAATCTCGTATCGACTCTTTCGCGCCCGCAGGACGCCGACCAGTTTTCCGTCCGTGTCGACCATCGAGCCTCTGACAATGCGACTTTTTTCTTCCGTTACAGCTTCAACCTTGACGATCAGATTGACGTTTTCGACACGCTTGTCGGCACTTTGAACACGAATCTTCCCGGCTTCGGACGCAACGACAACCAGCGCACGGAGAGTATTTCGTTCAACTACACGCAGATCATCAATCCTCGGATGGTCAACGAATTTCGCTTCGGCTACAATCGTCTTCGCCAAAACCGTTTTCCCGAGAATCCGCGGGACTTCGTCAGCCAATTTGGGATTCCCGGTTTGTCAACGAATCCGCGCGATTTCGGTTTCCCCGCCGTGCGCGTCACGGGTTTCGATCCGATCGGCGATAACACTCAGCTCCCGCAGATCCGCACCGACCATACATATCAGATCGTCGATAACGTTTCCCTCCAGCGCGGCCCGCATACAATAAAGGCGGGAGTCGACCTGCGCCCGTTTCAGTCGGACAACGTGAACCCTGGCCTGTCTCGTGGTGACTTTCGCTTCACGGGCCTATATACCGGCAATGGGTTAGCTGATCTCCTGCTCGGCCTGGTCGCCCAAAATTCACGCGCCGAGGGCGACCCCGAACGCGGGCGTCGGCAGCAGAGCCACGGTTTTTATGTGCAGGACGACTGGAAGGCCACGCGCCGTCTGACACTTAATCTAGGTTTGCGTTACGAACTGGATCCTCCACTAACGGAAATCAACAATCGTCTGGCGACATTCGATCCGCAAACACGGACGATGCTCGTCGCCGGGCAAAACGGGCAGAACGAAACGGTTTATGAACTCGACAAGAATAATTTCGCTCCCCGCTTCGGTTTCGCGTGGCAGCCGTTCGCGGACGGAAAAACTGTTTTGCGTGGCGGGTACGGTATTTTTTACGATTTGCCGATCGTCGGCAACGAATTCGGCGGACTTTATTTCAACCCACCGTTTCGTTTCACGAGTGTTTTCAACGGTAGTCTTGCCAATCCCATCACACTCAACAATCCTTTTCCGACAGGCACCGGAACCAGCACCTTGTCGCCCACCGGCGTTCAGAGAGATTTGGACACAAGTTATTTGCAAAATTTCAGTCTGGGCGTTCAACGTGAATTTTTGCGCGACACGGTTCTGGAGATCGCATATGTAGGAAGCAAGGGCACACATTTGATTCGGACGCGCAATATAAACCAAGCGGTTTTGGGCACCGGCTCGATCAATTCGCGCCGCCCTTATCAAGGATTCGCTAATATTAACTTTCGCGAGTCCTCGGCGAGTTCCATCTATCATTCGATGCAAGCCCGGGCCGAAAAACGAATGTCAGGCGGTTTGACTTTCCTCGCCGCTTACACTTGGTCGAAAGCGATCGACGACTCTTCAGGTGTTCCGGCGAGCACAGCGACGAGCAACAATCCGCAGAACAGTTACAATCTCCAAGCCGAGCGAGGCCTGTCGGAATTCGACGTACGACATCGATTTGTTCTGAGCTTCATTTACGAACTTCCGTTCGGTAAAGGCAAACCGTTTGCGCGGGACGGACTAGCGAGCCACATTCTTGGCGGTTGGGGGATTAATGGGATCGTGATCTCTCAGACCGGGCGTCCGTTCACACCTCGCATCAGTGCCGACCGCAGCAGCACAGGACAACTACAGGATCGCCCAAATCTCGTCGGCAATCCGCGTTTGGATAATCCCGAGCCTTCGTTATGGTTCAACACCGCTGCATTTACCATCCCCGCAACCGGGACGTTCGGAACAGCGGGCCGAAACATTCTCATCGGGCCCGGCTACAATAGCACTGATGTTTCTGTCGTCAGGCGGTTTCAATTCGGCGAGGATCGCAATCTGGAGTTCAGGGCTGAATTCTTCAATGTCTTCAACACGCCGAACTTCGATCTGCCAAACGCAACCACCGACTCTCCCCAGCAATTCGGAAGAATATTTTCTGCTGGCCCGGCCCGACAGATACAGTTTGGTCTGAAGTTTAATTTTTGATCAATGGGCAGCCTCAGCAGATCCTGGGCAATTGCTCGCCAATTTGGAGGTCGAGGATGCGGGTTGTTCCGAAGGCGGTTTTGAGAACGACGAAGCCTGGGTTGTCTTCGACGACCTCACCCACAACGGTCGTATCAATGCCCAAATGGTGCTCCCGCATTTTCGCGACGATCTGATCGCGGTGTTCGGCCGGGACGACGGCGACTAGTTTGCCTTCGTTTGCGACGTATAATGGATCAAGGCCGAGAATTTCACATGCCGAATGGACAATGTTGGGGACGGGCATGCTTTTTTCGTAAAGTTTTATCCCCACCTTAGACGCTTTCGCGATCTCGTTGAGCGATGTGGCAAGGCCGCCCCGAGTCGGGTCGCGCAGGACGCGAATCTCTTTTGTTACGCCGAGCATCGCCTCAACAAGCGAATTGAGCGCTGCACAGTCCGACGCGATCGGCGCGTCGAATTCCAGTCCCTCGCGCTCGCTCATGATCGCAATTCCGTGCAGGCCGAGCTCGCCCGAAACGATCACGGTATCTCCCGGTCGGGCACGGTTCGACGCTATATCAATACCATCCGGAATCGCGCCTATGCCGCTCGTGTTTATGAACACACCGTCGCCTTTGCCGCGCTCAACGACTTTGGTGTCACCCGTCACGATCTGCACACCGGCTTCTCTCGCGGCACGGGCCATCGATTCGGCAATCCGTCCGAGGTCGTTAATTGATAGGCCTTCTTCGATAATGAAGCCGGCGCTAAGGAACAATGGCCGGGCACCGCTCATCGCAAGGTCGTTTACCGTCCCGTTGACCGCGAGAGAACCGATGTCGCCGCCGCGAAAGAAAAGCGGCTTGACGACAAACGAATCGGTTGTGAAGGCTAGACGGTTTGCACCGGCGATGTCGATCCGGGCCGAATCCCCAAGCGCCGCAAGCATATCGTTCGCAAACGCTGGCACGAAAATATTCTCGATAAGTTCATTAGACAACCGCCCGCCGCCCCCATGCCCGAGCACGACGAGCGGATAATCGCGCAGTGGCAGAGGGCAAACCCATTCGTTAAAGTTCGGTTGACTCATCTTTAGAGTACGATCTTAATTGCTCGGATCAACTTGCTTGTTAATCAGATACATTGACCGCGTAGCGGTCGTATGATTTTAGCCGTGGGTTTCAACCCACGGAATGCCAAATCATGCATCCTTGCCGCGTCAGCGGCAACTGAATCAATTCCGAATATCAGTCGTCGCTACGCGACGAGGACGTTGATTTCATCCATTTCGTGGGTTGAAACCCACGGCTAAATTCATGTTGTCGCTACGCGACCGAAACGCGCAGACCTCTATTTCGCGGCGGCGAGCCGTCCGTAGTTGTAGTATGCGGCACACGCGCCCTCACTCGAGACCATCGTCGCGCCGAGCGGCGTCCTCGGCGTGCACTCTTTGCCGAAGGCCGGACACTGATGGGGCTTGAGCAGTCCTTGCAGCACTTCACCACTGTGGCAGAGCGGGGACTCGATGGCCCGAATGTGCTGAACTTCGAATTTAAGTTCCGCATCGAAATCGCGGTACTTCTCTCTCAGCGACCAGCCGCTCATCGGGATGACGCCGATGCCGCGCCACGCGCGGTCGGTTGTCACGAACACATCCTCGAGCATGGCGCGCGCCGGGAGGTTCCCGTCGAGCTTGACGATACGTTGGTATGCGTTCTCCGCTTCGGCCCGGCCGCTTTCAAGCTGAAGGACGGCGCGGCGGATTCCCTCTAAAATATCGAGCGGCTCGAAACCCGTAACGACGATCGGGACATTGTACTTTTCGGCGAGCGGAGGATAGGCGGAATAGCCCATTATCGAGCAAACGTGACCCGCCGCGAGGAAAGCCTGGACGCGATTTCCGGGCGATTCCATGATCGCCTGAATCGCCGGCGGAACGAGCACGTGCGAAACAAGAATCGAAAAATTTGTGATATTTCGTTCGTGAGCCTGAAACACCGCCATCGCGTTCGCAGGTGCCGTGGTCTCAAATCCGACGCCGAAAAATACGACTTCCTTTTCGGGATTATTAACGGCTATCTGCAGAGCATCGAGCGGTGAATATACGGTTCGCACGTCCCCGCCTTCGCTCTTGATACGGAAAAGGTCTTTCGTGCTTCCGGGGACGCGAAGCATGTCGCCGAACGAGCAAAAGATTACGTTCGGGCGCGATGCGATCTCGAGCGCCTTATCGATCAACTCAAGCGGCGTCACGCATACCGGACAGCCCGGACCGTGGATCAGTTCGATCTCGTCCGGCAGAAGTTGGTCGATCCCGTGGCGGATGATGGAGTGAGTTTGGCCGCCGCAAACTTCCATTATCGCCCACGGTCGCGTCGCTGCGGACTGGATCTCGGCCAGTATGCCCTTGGCCAACTCGGGATCGCGGAATTCATCGAGATACTTCATATACCCTCCTGCGGAGATGGTTATAGGACATTTTCCACCATGCCCAATTCTTCGTCGAGAGTTCCCATCATACGGAAAAGCTCAAGCGTTTCGAGCGCGGTTGCTTCATCTACCGTCTCGATCGCAAAGCCGACATGCACGAGCGCATACTCGCCAACCTGAATGTCGGGAACGTATGCAAGACATATCGATTTCGTGATGCCATCGAAATCCAACTTGCCCATTTGAACCTCGTTCACCTTGAAGAGATCTACAACCCGGCCTGGAACCGCAAGACACATAGAACTTTCTCACTTTGTAAACTTAAAACCCGCGATCGCCGCTTGCCCGAGAGCCAGCCCGCCATCGTTCGGCGGCACGAGCCGATGAGTAAATACCTCAAACCCTTCCGTTCGCAAGCGGGCCGTCGTGTTTTGCAATAAGGCTACATTCTGAAAGCAGCCCCCGCTTAACGCAACTTTGTTCAAGCCATCACGCTCTCGAAAGTAAAGCGAAATCTTTATGATTAGCTCGACAACCGCATTATGAAACTTTGCGGAGATTTCGGCAATGGGAACTTTACAGAGCACGTCGCCCGCGACTTCACTAATCAGGCCGCTCACTCCGATTTCGAATGGAGCAATAGAAACAAATTCATCCGTCTCTTGAGGAAATTCGAAGTTGTAGGATTCAACAATCCTTTTATCGATCAGAGCTTCCAGCTCGATCGCTCCTTGAGCCTCGTACGTTATCGTCTGCCGAACGCCAGCGATGGCCGCCACGACATCGAAAAGGCGACCCATACTGCTCGTCGGGACTGTATTGAACTTGCGCTCTATCTGCGTTCTCAGAATTTGCCGCTCGCCATCGGAGCAAGCCGCGACACATTTGAGTCGCTCGTCCCATTCGACACCGGCACTCCAAAGATACGAAAGCGCCGCCCGGTACGGCTTCTTGATCGAGGCGTCTCCACCCGGCAGCGGCAGATATTCGAGGTGAGCGAGACGCTCGAACCCCGCATAATCGGCAAGAAGCACTTCGCCGCCCCAGATCGCCCCATCATCGCCGTAACCGGTTCCGTCGAACGCAAACCCGATTACCTTTTCCGAACCGTCCAGACCGTTTTCCGCCATAACCGATGCGATGTGAGCATGATGGTGCTGGACTTCAACAACCTGGACCACTTTTGGAAAAGCAAGCCGGCCCGTTTCCTTCGCCCACTGCGACGAAAGGTACATCGGATGCTTATCGCAAGCTATGATCTCGGGCTCGATCCGAAAAAGCCTCGACATATGATTCGCGGACCGTTCGAATGCACGCAGAGTTTCGAGATTTTCCATATCGCCGATGTGCTGCGACATGAACGCGCAATCATCCTTCGCCAGACAGAGTGTATTCTTGATCTCTCCACCTACCGCCAGAATCGGCGGGAGGTCGAATGGCAACTGGACCGGCATCGGAGCGTAACCACGCGAACGACGTATCGGCAACTCTCGTTGCTCTACGATCCGCAACACAGAGTCGTCGCAGGGCGCAAGAATTTCGCGGTCGTGCACTAGGAAAGCGTCGGCCAAATCGCTGAGCCTGTCCAACGCTTCGTTGTTGTCTATAACTATAGGCTCGTCCGACCGGTTCCCCGACGTCATCACTAGCACGTCGAGCCTTTTTAACTCTTCGTCTACCGAGTTCAACAAAAGGTGATGAAGAGGTGAGTAGGGCAGCATAATGCCCAGGAGTTCATTCCCGGGAGCGATCAGCTCGGGAACGCCAGGCGGATACAATTTCCGCAACAGCACAATCGGCCTTTCGTGACTGGTCAGCAGTCTTCGTTCTGCACCACTCATCCCGACGAGCCGTTCCGCGGTTTCAACATCTCGGCACATCACGGCAAACGGCTTTTCAATTCTTCCTTTCCGCCCCCGCAACGCAGCGATCGCGGAATCGCTTCGGGCGTCGCAGGCGAGATGAAAACCACCAATTCCTTTCACCGCAATGATTCCACCGTCAGCCATAAGCCGCTGAGCCTCAAGAATGGCCTCCTCACCCTGAGAGTCGTTCTCTACGTTCTTGGCGGCAAATCTCAACTGAGGTCCGCAAACGTCGCATGCGTTCGGCTGCGCGTGGAAGCGGCGATTCGCCGGATCTTCGTACTCGCCAAGACAGTCCTTGCACATCGTGAAACCTTGCATCGTCGTTGCGTGACGGTCGTAAGGAACGTCCCTTGTAATCGTAAACCGAGGACCACAATTCGTGCAGTTGGTGAACGGATAGCGGAATCTTCGATCCTCTACGTTAAAGATCTCACTCAAACAATCTTCGCAGGTCGCGACATCCGGTGAAACAAAAGTCGTCGAACCCCTATCAACCTCACTTTCGACGATACGAAACCTGGACTCGGCAACTCGCTCAACTTGGCTTACTTCAATTCTCTTGATCTGGGCCAACACAGGCGGCTCGTCGACAACTACCGATTGGAACCTGCGAAGCTCTTCCTGCGGACCCTGAACCTCGACAACAACGCCCTCACTTGTGTTCGCGACGTATCCAGTCAGCCCGAAGCGACCTGCCACTCCGTAAAGAAACGGCCTAAACCCGACGCCCTGAACGACCCCGCGTATTTTCAATCTAAGCCTTTGCGGATCATTCGAGCCCATTAGTTTTCATTTTCGGAACAGGTCTCCCAAACAGTAAACGAGAGGACGAATCGGACATACGCAAAATACGCCTCCGATTCATTTTGCCTTCAAAGAGATTTTATCGGTGCGTTCGGGCCACAGCAACCGTTATTAAACGTTATCGATTGGAAAAGAACTCCTCTGCGTTTTTCGCAAATTCTATTTCTAGCTTGACCCTGGACTTAGGTCAAGGGCATATCGGTAATAATGGGAAACTGTGGTTTTTCTGCAAGGCCGCTCGGATCATGGTTTACCGGACTCGAAAAGCAACGGATATCGACCAACATTGATTGTTACTGACTTCGATTGGCATCCCCGTTTATTACTATTTCCGCATGAAGAAGGATGTGTAGAAACACTAAAGCTCTCTAACCAAAACTTAAGCAAACGTACGGACCGGCGAAAGCTCCGCGGGATCGATGCGGCGACTGGCTCGGAGTACAAGTTCCCGCGAATTAGTTATTCACACTCCGTAAGATCTATCCAGCCGCTTAACCGCTTCCAGCAAGAGTTTGTCATCGGTTTGAGCGTAGACGGTAGTTATGCTCATGTCCGAGTGAGCGAATAGATTCTGCACGATGAGTGGATTCGTATTTCGACGTATCAGCTCACTCGCGAAGTAGCTGCGAAGGTCGTGGAAGTGATAATTCTCTTCTCTGGTACCGCCTCGTTTGTTGATTCCCGCGTTGCGAAGTGCCGTATGCCAACGCTTGCGAAAGTCCTTGACGGGAAACGGCAATTGATTGTCCTCGATCATCGCTTTCAGCACCTTCGTCGCAGTAGCGTTTATGGGAACAAGACGGGGCGGCCTTCCCTTTGAGCCGATCACAAGGACCTGCTCGTTCTCAAAGTCGATAAAATCCTCTGTGATGGCCATTAGTTGGCCACGGCGCAACGGAAGATTGACCGCCAAGACTATCATCCGATACAGAAGAATGTCCTTCTCCAATTCCTTCCACAGATCTTGCTTTTGTTTTTTGAGCAACCGTCGCCGGGGTGGTGGCTCCGGTAAAGCTTTCACATACTGCATCGGGTTTCGGTCTAAGATTCCCTCCTCGCAGGCCAAACTCAAGATCTTTGAGAGTGTCGACATTATCCTGTTGATCGACGATGGTGATAACTCACTTTCCTTCTTTCGTTTATTCTGCCGTGTCTGAAGCTTGGACCGGCAGTCTCTGCAATCTTGGGGAGTTATGCTGGCCAGTGGCCGCTTCTTAAAGTGCCCCAAGAGAAGTCGGATGTAGAGGTTCTTTGCACCTTTGTTGACATTATGCTGCTCGACATACGGCCGGTATTTTGACTCAACGAATGACGCGAGCGTGGTGGTGCTATCGGCGACACCATAGTTGTGATTAAAAGTCGTCTTTATGATCTGACGTTCGGCTAACTCAGCTTCCTGTTTCGTTATGGCCTCAGGGATAGCTTGGTGAATGACCTTCCCATTGAGACGTTTGTACATCCACCAACGAGCCTTCGCGTAATCTGGATGCGACGATGTAATGCGCTCACCCTTGTATCTTTTGAAAACCGACATACTCCCCCCTAGCCAATTCA
>JANNGV010000109.1:0-7044 GCA_031404055.1 Chloracidobacterium sp. | reverse complement strand
CTCGAAAATCGTGAATCGCAATTCGTAATTCGTAATTCGTAATTCGTAAGCCTTTCTATTCACGATTCACGATTGACTATTAACGATTAACTATCTCTCTGCTTTCTGAATAATCTCAACCACACGCCATCGCTTTCGGGCCGACAGCGGACGGGTTTCGACGATGCGGACCTTGTCGCCGATCTTCGATTCCAGCTCATCATGCGCCATAAACTTTTTACGCTTGCGAATGTATTTACGGTACACCGGATGTTTTACCAACCTATCAACACGCACCGTTACCGTCTTAGTCATTTTATCTGACGCCACGACCCCGATTTTCTCGGCACGTTTGCCTTTGTGAATCGGCTTTTCTTCTTCCGTCGATCCCGTCACAGCCGAAACGAGGGCAGAAGCCCCGGCCGAAACAGCCCCCGCGACCGTATCAACAGCCGACGCGACAGTTTCAAGCACGCTCTCGACCATCGATGGTTCACCTGGTGCTTCTGCTTCGGTAGTTTTTTTGGCGGATGTACGCTTTGCCTTCTTTTCAGCCGGAACCTCGTCCGCCGGTGCGGCTTCTACCGCTTCAGCAGCATTCGTCTCGCCTGTTTCAACTGTTTCTTCGACTTCTTCTTCTACTTTCTTTTTCGGCATAAAAAATCCCAAATTCCAGATTCCAAATTTCAGATTCATTTCCAATTTAGAATCTGAAATTTGGAATTTGCTAATCCCTTAGGCTTTCGCCTTTTTCTCGTCTCCGCCCATTTCACCGATCAAGGTATAAACCCGGGCCAATGTCTTTTTCTCGCGGCGAATGTCGTTGACCGTATCACCGACACCCAAGGTTTTTCTAAACTTCAGACGAAAGAGCGATTCTTTCAGCGCGTCCGCCTGATCCTTTAGTTCCGCGACATTCATTTCGCGCAATTGTTCTACTTGTTCCTTGCGTTTCATATTCTAAACAACGCCTCCTTCCAGGTCGGCACGGGTGACAAACTTGGTCTTGATCGGAAGCTTCTGTGCCGCGAGGCGAAACGCCTCTTTGGCTAATTCCAGATCGACACCCTGAATCTCATACAACACGCGTCCCGGTTTAACCACGGCAACCCAGTGATCCGGCGCGCCCTTACCACTTCCCATACGCGTTTCGGCCGGTTTTTTCGTAATCGGCTTATCGGGAAACATGCGGATCCAGATCTTGCCGCCGCGTTTTACGTGACGCGTCATCGCGATACGGGCCGCCTCGATCTGCCGGTCCGTTATCCAACCCGCTTCCAATGCTTTTAGCCCGAAGTCACCGAAATCCAGATTCTCGCCGCGCGTCGCTTTCCCGCGCATGCGGCCCTTCATTACCCTTCGGTGCTTGACCTTTTTCGGCATCAACATAACTTAATAACCTCGTAAATCGTTAATCGTCAGTCGTAAATCGTTCATCGTAATTCCGTTCAGGCGATTTACGATTCACGATTCACGATTTACAAATCCTATCTGCCTCTGTCGTCTCTTCTAGGCCTTCTGTCCCCGCGGCCTGCTCCGCGTTCGACCTTCACTTCGTTGACCGGATCGCTCGTTGTTCCGCGGGCCATCGCGGCGTTCGGATCGAGAATTTCTCCACGGTAAATCCAAACTTTAATACCGATAATTCCGAACGTCGTCAGCGCTTCGGCAAAACCGTAATCGATGTCCGCTCTCAGCGTGTGAAGCGGCAGGCGGCCCTGCAGCGACCATTCGGTTCTGGCGATCTCGGCACCGTTCAGGCGACCGGCGATCATAACTTTTATACCCTGTGCACCGAAACGCTGCGATTCTTCCATCGTCTTTTTCATCGCACGGCGAAAGGCGATACGTTTCTCAAGCTGCTGGGCGATCTTCTCCGCCTGAAGCTGAGCGTTCAGTTCCGGATGCCGGATCTCCTGGATCGAGATCAGAACTTCACGTCCCGTCTTTCTGGAAAGATCTTCACGCAGCTTTTCGATCTCGGAACCCTTGCGGCCAATGATAATACCCGGTCGCGAGGTGTAAATAATGATCTTCAGACGTGTGGCAGCGCGTTCGATATCGATATGCGATACTCCGCCGCCGCCAAAACGCTTTTTAAGATCGCGCTTTAACTGCAAATCTTCCGCGAGAAACTTGGCAAAGTCGTGCTTGGCAAACCAGTGCGAATGCCAATCTTTGTTGTATCCAACTCTAAATCCGTAAGGATGAACTTTCTGTCCCATATTCTTAATTTCAGATTTCAGATTTCAGATTTCAGATTTCAAATCCGTGTTCCGCAATCTGCCTACTGCATACCGCCTTCTGCCTACTGTCTCTCGAGGTCCTCGTTAATCTTCTGCTGAGCCTCGTCAGCCGGCTGTGTTTCATTGGCTTCCGCGGGTGTCTGCGACTGGACGTTCTTCGCATCCATAACTTCCGCATCGCCTTTAGCCTGCACATCAGCCGCAACTTCTTTCGGCGTCGGTGTTTCAACAACTTCTGCCGCCGCCTGTTCGACTACCGGAGTTTCAACCTCTTCGACCTTCGGCTCATCTGCCTTCTTAGCAGCCTTCGGAGTGTCCGTCGTTTTCGCGGCTTTAGCCGGAGCCTTTGCTTTAGTTTCAGTACGCTCAGCCTTTCTGGCCGCAATCCGTGCTGCTCTCGCCTCTTCCAATTTCAATTCCTGCTCGCTCTTCACCTTCTCGTCGCTCGTCACGTGAATCGTGATGTGGCAATAGTGACGCTGTTCGCGATAAGCACGGCCCTGCGGTGCGGGACGCATACGGCGCCGATTCTTCGTCGGGCCCATATCCACAAAACACGTCTTCACCCACAACCCGTCCGGATCGATCGCAATGTTCTGCTGTTCTGCCAGATACGTAGCGTTGGCGATCGCCGAACTCAGACATTTCGCAATCGGGTCGGCGGCACGCTTGTTTGTAAACTTAAGGATCGACAACGCTCTCGACACATTAACCCCGCGGATCATATCGATCACAAGCCTGGCCTTTCGAGGGCTTCCCTTTAGATATTTTGTTTTTGCTACAGCTTCCATATTCTTTAATGGTGAATGGTGATCGGTGAATGGTGAGTGTTTTATGATTCTTCATTCATCATTCACCATTCATATTTCACCATTATTTTCTCTTCGCCATTTTCTCCGCTTTCGTGCCAGGGTGGCCCTTAAACATGCGTGTCGGTGAAAACTCGCCCAACTTGTGGCCGACCATATTTTCCGTAACGAATACGGGGATGTGCCGCTTGCCGTTGTGCACGCCGAAGGTCAGACCGACCATATCCGGCGAGATCGTCGAGCGTCGCGACCATGTTTTGATCGCGGGCGGCTTTTTTCCGCCATCTAAAATACGTTGGAGCGTTTTCTGAACGCTCAGATCGATAAACGGTCCTTTTTTTAATGAACGAGGCATAAATCTTTTAATGGTGAGTGGTGAACGGTGAGTGATGAATGATTCTTCTTACATTCACCATTTACCATTCATCATTCATCATTTTCTTCTCCTGTCTTTCACGATCATATTCGTCGTGCACTTGTTGCGTCGCGTCTTGTAGCCGCGTGTCGGCTGTCCCCAGGGCGTTACCGGGTTACGTCCGCCTGACGTTTTACCTTCGCCGCCACCATGGGGGTGATCGACCGGGTTCATCGCGACGCCGCGGACTTTCGGGCGTCTGCCCATCCAGCGTGAGCGTCCGGCTTTACCAAGCGAAACATTCTCGTGCTCGGTGTTTCCGACCTGTCCGACGGTTGCCATACAGACGACCGGAACGCGGCGGACTTCACCCGAAGGCATTCTCAAATTGGCGTAATCGCCTTCTTTAGCAATAATTTGTGCGAATCCGCCTGCCGAACGAACCATCTGGCCACCCTTTCCTGGACGCATCTCGATGTTGTGAACCGAAGTACCAAGGGGAATATTCGCAATCGGCAACGCATTGCCCGGCAGAATATCGGCGTCCGCACCGCTCAAGATCATCGTATCGACCTTCAATCCGACCGGAGCAATAATGTATCGCTTCTCGCCGTCGAGATATGAGATCAGGGCGATGTGCGCCGAGCGGTTCGGATCGTATTCGATCTGGGCGACGCGTCCGGGAATGCCGGCCTTGTCGCGCTTGAAGTCAATTATCCGGTAATGGCGCTTGTGGCCTCCGCCGCGCCGCCGGATCGTGATCCGGCCGTCGCTGTTGCGTCCTGAAATTCTCTTTTTCGGCTCGAGCAACGATTTCTCGGGTGTTGCTCCCGGCGTCAATTCGTCGCGTGTCAGATATGTCTGATAGCGCCGTGCCGGTGATGTCGGTTTTAATCTCTTGATTCCCATATCTCTAGTGATGGGTGATGAGTGATGAGTGATGAGTGACTCTTTCGGTTCACCTATCACCTATCTCCAATCACCGTTAAATCGCTTCCGCGTAATCAACCATCGGCTCGCCCTTCTTCAACGTTACGTAAGCCTTTTTCCAAGCCGGGCGGCGGCCTTCGAATTTTCCGCGCTTCTTCATTTTCCCGTCGTACTGCACTGTCCGGACCTTTGCGACCTTAACGTTAAAGATCTCTTCGATAGCCTTTTTGATATCCGGCTTCGCGGCCTTTTTGTCAACACGAAACGTCAAAACCTGGCCCGCGACGCGGTCGGTGTTCTCTTCAGTCGAATCTTCCTTAAGAATTACGCTCTTTTCGGTGACAACCGGCGACTTCAAAATGTCCCAAACACTCAATTTATTCATTGTCAGTCGCCTCCTTCTCAGCACGAGCCTCTTCAGATTTCACCTTTTTCGGGGCCTTCGCGGGTTTTTCGTCAACTTTCTCGGCCTTCGGCTTTGTTTCCCGTTTCGGCTTCACCGCTTCTGGCTCCCCTCCTTTCAAAGGAGCGGCGGGTTTTAGCTCCCCTCCTGTTTGAGGAGGGGTGTCTGCCGCTTCGGCAGACGGGGTGGTCGTTTCCGGCTTTTTGGCTTTCGAAGTCTCCGGTTTAGCTTCTTCAGCTTTAACTTCCTTCGCTTCCTTCTTTGCCTTCGGCGCCTTTTCGGCAACCGGTGCCGCAACCTCGCCACCGGCCTTGCCTTCGCGCTTCGGATCAAGCAGATCGTTAAGCTCGGCAACAGCCGTCTTCGAGATCAGAAGCTTTTCGTGATAAAGAATGTCGTAAATATTCAGCCCAAAGCTGTTCGTCACCTTTGTCTTTTCGACATTTCGCGACGACAAGATCAAATTTTCGTTATCCAGCGAATCGACGATCAAAGTCTTAGTCGGCTTCTTCTTGTTCTCGGTCAATCCCAAACCGCCGATCGCTCCAAGAAACTCACGCGTCTTTGGATTTGTGAACGTAAATTCATCAATGACGATCAAATTCCCTTCACGCAATCTTTCGGACAAAGCCGAGCGCAAGGCACCGCGGCGCATTTTCTTAGGCATTTTGTATGACCAATCGCGCGGCTGCGGCCCGTGGACGTTGCCTCCGCCCTTCCATAGAGGCGAGCGGATCGACGCGATACGCGCACGGCCCGTTCCCTTCTGCTTCCAGAGCTTCCGGCCCGAACCCGAAACATTACCGCGGGTCTTCGTCGCTGAAGTCCCCTGTCGTCCATTCGCCTGATAATTGATCAGGGCTGAATGGATCAGCGATTCATTAAGCTCGGCCCCAAACACGGCATCCGACAGCTCAACATCGCCGACTTCTTTATTCTTCAAATTGCGAACCTTTACGGTAGGCATAATTTCTCACTCCGTTCGAGTTCCGAGTTTCAAGTTTCACGTTCCAGGTTTTCGATTCCAACCTTGAACTTTGAACCTTGAACTTTGAACATTCAAGATTTCTTTACAATAACCAATCCGCCATTCGGCCCCGGCACCGCGCCGCGAACCATCAACAGATTGTTTTCAATGTCCACGCTGGCAACGGTCAAACCTCTAACCGTAACCCGCGCGTGGCCCATGTGTCCCGACGATTTCGTTCCCTTTATGACCCGTGAAGGATAAGCCGATTGGCCAATCGATCCCGGCTCGCGCACATTCATCGAACCGTGCGATTCAGGCCCGCGGCGAAACTTATGCCGTTTAATGGTTCCCGCGAATCCGCGGCCCTTCGACGTTCCGCAAACTTCGATCTTGTCGCCGTCCGCAAATACATCGACCTTGACCTGATCGCTGATCGCCTCTTCCGGAGCATCAACGAGGCGAATTTCCTTCAAAACGCGTGTCGGAGGAAGTCCGCCGCCCGTTTTCTCAAAGTGGCCCCGCAGCGGCTTGGTTACGTTTTTCAGCCTGATCGGCTTGTCTTCAACAAGGCCAAGCTGTACGGCATTGTAGCCATCGCTTCCCGCCGCACTCTTAGTTTGAACGACGACACACGGCCCTGCTTTAATGACGGTCACCGGCGTAACCGTACCGTCCTCGGCAAAAAGCTGCGTCATTCCTAATTTTCTACCAATGATTCCGCTAATCATAAAAGTTTCCCGAGTTGCAGATAGTTGCAGATAGTTGCGGCAGTTAACTCTGTAACTCTGCAACTTCTGCAACTCTGTCAACTAATTCTTCCCAAACGCCTTGATCTCTACATCCACGCCGGCCGGCAGGTCCAGTTTCATCAACGCATCGACCGTTTCAGCAGTCGGGTCGAGAATATCCATCAGCCTTTTGTGCGTTCTGATCTCGAACTGTTCACGTGATTTCTTATCGACGTGCGGCGATCTCAAAACCGTCCATTTGTTCTTAATGGTCGGAAGAGGAATCGGCCCCGCGATCCTCGCGCCGGTTCGTTTCGCCGTATCGACGATCTCCTGCGTGGACTGGTCCAAAACACGGTGATCGTAGGCTTTCAATTTAATGCGAATCTTTTCGTTTAACATTTTATTAGCTCTCAGCTCTCAGACGTCAGCTATCAGCCGATGCGATCTTTCTGACCGCTGACCGCTGAACACTGCCCACTGTTATTCAACTACTTCCGAAACCGTTCCGGCTCCGACTGTTCGGCCGCCTTCGCGGATGGCGAAGCGGAGGCCTTTTTCCATTGCGATCGGGGCGATCAGTTCGATCTCCATCTGGATGTTGTCGCCCGGCATGACCATTTC
>JANNGV010000108.1:0-1684 GCA_031404055.1 Chloracidobacterium sp. | reverse complement strand
CCGATTTTGGCCGCATAAATCCGTGCTATCCCGATTTTCACGGAAACACGACGGATACGATCTTTTATACCGGTTCCGGCCGCCGCGGCGACCAAAAACTCAACCTCGCAAACCGAGCATTGCTGGATGCCGTAAATGCCGTAAATGCCGAAGTTGCCGTTCCGCTTTTCAACAAACTATCCCCAGGCAAATGGGAGTTTCTCGGATTTTGGAACGTCATCGACGGGCGCTATATTTTTGACGAAAAACAGAATAGAATGCTTTGGAAATTTACTCTAAGCCGCGAGTCAGGTTCTGTTTCCTAGCTCCCCTCCTGACGAAGGAGGGGTGGCCGCATTTCGCGGACGGGGTGGTTCTCTCTTATCGGACGGAGGACCTGCCTTCTCTTGTGCCAGAACCGGGAACGGTAGTGACCGGCCTCCTAAACGAGAGGAAAAAAGAGCCCCGTCGCTACCGCTCCGGGTTCTGACTTAATTAAAGGAGATCACAATATGTTACTTCGCAAACCCCTTTTTGCCATTACGATCATCGCCCTCACATCCGCTTTCGCCGCTGCCCAAACGACTTGGACGCCCGAAATGCAGGTAAAAACCAAGGCCATCGCCAGCCCGCGAGTTTCACCGGACGGCAAACGACTTGTTTACACGGTTAACGAAGCCGTCATGACCGCCGATAAAAGCGAATTTGTTACGCAGGTCTGGATGGCAACGACCGACGGCAAGGAGAATTATCAGGTCACATTCGGCGATAAGTCCTCTACCAACCCGAAATGGTCGTCCGACGGCAATTCGATCGCCTTCACATCGAATCGGAAAGATAATAAAAACAATCTCTACATCCTGCGGCTTACCGGCGGCGAGGCTGAACCGGTAACCGATGTCAAGAGCGCGGTCGGCGATTTCGAATGGTCGCCCGACGGTCGTTGGCTGGCCTACACGATGAACGACCCGAAGGCTGAGGACGAAGAAAAAAACGATAAGGGCCGTAATGATTTCCGCTGGGTGGATGACAACATCAAGATGTCCCGGCTGTACGTCGTCTCGGTCGCTAAAGACGCGAGCGGGAAGCGTGAGCCTCGAAAACTGACCAATGACAACCGTCAGGTTTCCGGATTCGACTGGTCGCCGGACGGTTCGCGAATCGTTTTCAGCCATGTCAAATCGCCTGTGGCAAACGACTGGCCGAGCGCCGATGTCGCGATTGTCGAGGTGGCGACAGCCAAGGTGACGCACTTTGCGACGACGGCTGCCGCCGAAACCTCGCCCAACTATTCCCGCGACGGAAAATGGATATCGATGGTCGTCAGCGATTTGCCGGTGCGCTGGGCGCAGAGCAACAACATCGTCGTTTTTCCGTCGGCGGGCGGCGGAGCACCGAAAATGATGGCCCTTTCGCATGACGGCCAGCCGAATGTCGTTGGCTGGTCGGCGGATAATTCGAAGATCTACTTTACCGAAGCAAAAGGTGCCGGAACATCGCTTTATTCGGCGAATGTCGCCGCAGGCACGATTGCCGAAGAGCAAAGCATCGACGCGGTCGCAACCGGTGTCAGCCTGAATAATGACTGTACGGTTTTTGCTTTTGCGATGCAGATGGCGAACCGCCCGCCGGAGGCATTCATCGCACGCACCGGCGATTCTCAACCAATCCAGATTTCGCACGCAAATGACGACGTTGCAAAGTG
>JANNGV010000107.1:0-5049 GCA_031404055.1 Chloracidobacterium sp. | reverse complement strand
AGAGTGGCAAAGCTACTCACGAGGCGACGAGACGTGAGTTGGGGCAAGTCCCTTCTTTTCTTTTGTCCTCTGCGCATCCCAGACAATGCGGAAGGAAGCCGCGACAATAAACAGTAGGCTAAAAACGGTTAAAGCGATCTGAAATCTTTTTGACATCATAATGATAAAAGTCTCCTTGCATCAAAAATCTTGGCGAAAACCTACTTCGCAGGCATTTGATAAAACATTTCCGCTCCCGGCCCCAGAGGCAAACCGGAATAGAACCAGATGATCAGAAACAGTGTCCATCCGAAAAAAAATGCGATCGAATACGGCATCATCAACGCCATGAGCGTTCCGATACCCGCTTTCGGGTCATATTTCTGCGCGAAAGCTACAATTAGCGGGAAGTATGCCATCAGAGGCGAAACGATGTTTATAACGCTGTCGCCGATACGATAGGTTGCCTGCGTCATCTCCGGCGAATAGCCAAGGATCATCATCATCGGCACGAAAATCGGAGCGACGAGCGCCCATTTCGCGGCAGCACTGCCGATAAGCAGATCCAGGATCATCGTCGCCACAACGAATGAAATAATCAGCATGACGCCGCCGACTTCCATGCTCTTCAGAAACTCAGCACCGTTGACAGCGACGATCACGCCGAGATTCGACCAATTGAACAGCGCGATGAATTGAGCGGCAAAAAATGCAAGCACGATGTATGTCGCCATCGTCCGCATGGAGTCTTCCATCGCCGAGGTCAGTTCGTTAGTGTTCTTGATCGTCCGGGCACCCCAGCCGTAAGCCAGCCCGAGGACAATCCCGCCCGCAAAGATCACCGCGACGATCCCGGACAGGAACGGCGATTTGAGCAGATCACCGGTCTTAGCGTCCCGCAGGAAGCCGTCTGCGGGAATCGTTCCCAAGGCGATCAATCCTGCAAATACAACTAAAGCGAAGAAGGCGAAACACATCCCGCGTTTCTCAGAGGGCGTCAGTTTATCGAGCGTTTCTGGTTCCGCCTCGCCGCGATACTCGCCGAGGCGCGGTACGACGACTTTCTCGGTTATCCACGTTCCCATCACCGTCACGAGCACGGCGGATGCAGCCATAAAGTAATAATTCGCGAGCGGGCTCACCGAGTAAGCCGGATCGACGATGTGCGCGGCTTCCTGCGTTATACCGGCGAGCATCGCGTCGATTGGGCCCAGCAGAAGATTTGCGCTGAACCCGCCAGACACTCCGGCGAATGCTGCGGCAAGACCCGCGAGCGGGTGCCGCCCGACGGCGTGAAAGATCATCGCCGAAAGCGGGATCAAAAGGACGTACCCAATGTCACTCGCAGTGTGCGACAGCACGCCCGCGAACACGACCACTACGGTGAGCAGCTTTTTCGGCGACGACATCACCAGAAGCCGCAACGAAGTTCGGATCAAACCGCTCGCCTCCGCGACCGCGAGACCCAGAAGGGCGGTCAAGACCGTACCCAGCGGGGCAAAGCTCGTGAAGTTTGTCACGAGGCCGGTCATGATCCGGTGCAGCCCTTCGATCGAGAGGAGGTTGACCGCGCGGATAACCTCGTTAGTGGCGGGGTGCTGGACGGTGATCCCGGCGTTCGATACGAGCGCCGAGGCGATAACCACTACCGCCGCCAGGGAAAGGAACAGAACGGCCGGGTTCGGGATCACATTGCCAGCCCGCTCGACCAGGTTCAGGACACGGTAAAGTCCGCTGTTCGATTTGAGTTCGCCCGAGGCGGTTCCCGCAGCAGCGGTTGTTTCTCCGTGCATTTAGCGTTAGCTCCCAAAAAAATACCGGCTCATCTGAATACAAAATCTCTGCGGCTGGCATCGATCGATCTAGCCAATGGATCAGCAAGCGATGCTGGGGCGTAAGCCGAGCCTCTCGTCGAGCTTCAAAAGCTGCTCACGTTCCTCACGATCCACGTTCGACCCACCTCGCAAAAACCCCACCGGCCCGCAAGCGTGTGCCACCTCGTAGCAGCCGAAACGCAGGAACGAGCGGAGCCGTTCCGCCTGTTTTGCGGGGAGGCGATCTAGCAGATGGCGCAGGTCCTTGATCGAGATCTCAAAGAATTCATCAGCGGGCCTTTCATCGAACCATGTCAAAAGGCGCTCGTAGGAGGAATGGCCTCCGAGGTTAAATCTTTTCGCAAAGTTGAGGATTGCTTTTTGCTCGCCCGCCTGTACGGTTCCTTCAGCCCAGGCAACCTGCACGAACGGGACCAAAAGAAGCAATGGCAGTCGCGAAGGGTCGTGTCCCAGTTCCTCGGCGTTTTTCATCATCTGTGGTGTAAAACTAAAATCGTTTCTCATAATTTTGTCCTCCTACGACGTCTCCAATTTAAAGTGACCGTGCCGCTGTCACCGTTGCGACCGGTTTAAGTTTGTCTGCAATGCGCTTGACCGCCGCGAACTCCTCGTCGCAAACTCTCCGGCCGCCCGCCGGGTAGCTCTTGGTACCACCTGAAGCCTCGGCGACGTTGACGCAGTCCGCTAGCACATCCAGTCTCCGAAGATTCTTTTCCTCCTCCGGCAGGGTTCCCCAGGACGAGTTCAAGCGTTCGAGTGAGTCGAGAAAGAAATCGTCGGGCGGGTGAAACTCCAACCAACCTGAGAGACGTTCGTGCGATGCCGACCCCTCTGCGATTCCCATTCGCCCCGCCACGCCGAAGATTAGTTCGCGCTCACGCTTTGTGATACGCCCCTCCGCCCAGGCTACTTTTACTAGCGGGACGAGCGGGATCAACTTGTCCGAATCGTCAACCATCGCCTTGGTTTTCTTGGAAGCGATGGCAGCGTCGTCGCCCGCATTCGAAACCTGTTGCATCCGGTTCCGAAGCATTTTCGCTTCAACGGCGGACTGGGTATCAACCATTTTTTGCCTGTCAACCTTAGAGAGCGGGTTGTGCGTCTTCTCAGCTTGAGCGCTCTCAGCTGCCTCGCATAACCTCTCCTTCTCCAGTTGCGCGGCGACAGACTTTCTGATATCCGCATCCTCAGCCGCCTCTTCGGCCTGCTCAAGGTGGACGACGACAGTCCGGAGTGCCTCTTGCTCGATCCGGCTGACGCCATCGCCGCGGATAAAGCCGAGAACGTTGTCTGAGCCGTACTCGGCGATAAAATGAGCCTGAGCCGCAAGAGCGGCCTTCAGCATCTTCCGCTCGCTTATCGGCACGGCTTCCATGAAACCTTCGAGGTCCTTCCACATTAGCTCCACTTGCTCTTGACTAGGGCGCGACATTAATCTCTCGATCAATTCGCGGTATCCCGATTCATCCTTGACCATCTTGTAGGCATCGGCGACCTGCGCGATCACTTCCAACTCGCGCCGGGATACCCGACCGTCGGCCCATGCGGTTTCGATGAGAGGCGTCAAGAGCGTTAGCGACGGCTGACCGTCATGTTTGTCTCTACGCCCATTCGAAGTCCTCTCCGCCGCCGGTCTTAGAGCCTTCGTTAGTATGGAACCCACCCGTGCCGTATCTTCCTTAAAGCCCTTATTCATCTTCTTGTGCCTCCTGAATTCATCAAATGCCCGTCGAAAAAATGCGCTCATCGTAATTTCCTCCATGAAAAACCTAGTTTTCGAACCGCTTATTTGCCATAAGCCAGGCCGAGCCGTACGGGTCGCGGTGCAGAACTCGACTGCGTCTTACGTTCGGGCTTGTTAGTTTTAACTTCCTCATGTGCCGCGAGCATCGGCAAGACGCACATGATGCCCATAAAGATCAGGCCCGTCGCGACAAAGCCGAAAGCCACGACCGTTACCATTCCAAAAAAGCCGCTTAGCCGAAAGGCTCCGGCCGCCACGCCGAACACGAGCCACAGGTTCCAATAGAAATTTGTTGACATAATCAAGACCTCTGCTGGTGACTTAACGCTTACTGCGTGCAATGCCAAGATGGCAAAGGCTGTGCCATGCCCGTGCAGTGGCGCAAAAATTGCCTATCATTCGCGTAGAACGGGCCGTAAATCGTGAGTGTGATAAATTAAAATTACGTTTCAAAAAGCTTTCCCGCGTCGCAGCAAGTTGCGGGAGAAACGGACGAAACGTAGCAACATTCCACAAGAGCGTGGACTGACGCCACACCCCGCGAATTTCGCACATTTACAATAAGTTTTGAGCATCAATACCAAACTGGTTCTGCTTCTTACCGTCACCGTCGGCGGGGTGATGCTGGTTGCAAGTTATCTATCTCTTAGAGAGCGGGAGGCGGCACTCCAAACCGCGCTCAGTGACGAGCTAAGGGCGCACGCCGTGACCCTACAGATGGCGTTGGAAGAGAACTACCAAAACGGACGCATCGACGAGGCTCAAAGACTGATCGACCGTCTGCGCGAAAACTCTCGTGTTTACGGCGTGTTGCTTTTTGACGAGCGGGGCGAACTGCGCTCGCAAACGCAAACGAATACTGAGGTCGAATTTCGCCAACCGCCCGAGCTCGCGCGGGTGTTGCAAACGGGCGAGACGATCGAATTCGTCCGCACAATCGAAGATAAAAAATTTCTATCAATAATTCTGCCGCTGCGCTTATCGGATGACGGGACCAAGCGTGGCGCCGTGGAAATCGTTAAACCCCTTGCGCTGGTCGAGAACGCCATCGCAAGGGCGCGGCTCGATCGTCTAGCGACGACCCTGCTGCTCCTAGCGGTGATCTTTTTGGTGGTGTATGTCGTCCTTCGGCGCAGCCTCTCCCGTCCGATCTCCGCTCTCTTGTCAGGCTCACGGGCTCTGGGAAGCGGCGATCTGTCGCACCGGGTACCTATGCCTGCAACTGGTAACGAGCTCGCGCAGCTAGCGACGGAGTTCAACCGGATGGCGGATAATATAGAGCGGCAGAGGGAAGGTCTAAGAACGGAAGCTGATAATCGGCTAAAGCTTGAAAAGGAGCTCCGGCACAGCGAGCGGCTTGCTTCTGTCGGGCGACTCGCTGCGGGAATCGCTCATGAACTCGGAGCACCTCTGAACGTCATCGACGCCAGGGCTGAACAACTAATCGAAAAGCCGGATGCACCTCGGGACAAACAGATCAAGAATCTGACC
>JANNGV010000106.1:0-12292 GCA_031404055.1 Chloracidobacterium sp. | reverse complement strand
CGATTGAATGATGGTATACGCGAGCTTCGCGTTCGGCAGATCGATGTCGAGGTCTTCCATAGTAATGGCAGATTTTACCACAGAGAACACAGAGGCCGCAGAGAGGCCAATTCGTGTCATTCGTGCAATTCGTGGCTAATTGATGAAAGGCAGACTTGTGACCGTCACTTTTTCGCCGTCGGCGTTTAACTCGGTTGCCTCGGCCAGGTAATCGTACCTCACGTAGGCCAACGCAATTGCTTTCCCTAGTTTCGGTGAGAACGCGACAGATGTGATGCGACCGGCGTTCTTTCCGTCGGCCGTGGTGAGGTCCGCACCCGGGAGGAGGCCGTCCGCTGCTCCCACCACCCCGTCAGCCGAAGCGTCTGCCACCCCTCCTCCGGCAGGAGGGGAGCTTAATACAATCCCCGTTAGCTGCTTCGCGACGTGGCCGCGGAAGTGGATGCGGGCGATTATCTCCTGGCCGATGTAGCAACCCTTTTTGTAGGAGATCAGGCCGTCGAGACCGAGTTCGGGAACGATTGTCGTTTCGTCCATATCGACGCTGTATTTTGGAACGCCCGATTCGATGCGGAGGGTTTCGTAGAGTTCGTCGGTTATACGGATGGAGCCGTCCAATATTAGGTCTGAGCAAAACGCGTCGACTGCATCCGCCGGGACAAACCAACCGATCCAATGTGCGGAATTGAAGACGAAAGAACCACCCCGTCCGCCCAGAGCGGCGGCCACCCCTCCTTCGTAAGGAGGGGAGCCTTGAGTGCCAAACACATCGAAATAACGATATTTCACAGAAAGATCCTCGACAAAAAAATCTCCGGCGTACGTAAATCTAAAAAGATTGTTGAAGACCTTCTCGCGCGTGGCGTATTCGGTTTCGAAAAGAAAACGGTCGCCTTGTTTGAGTACTCGCACAACCGCCAACAGACGGCCTTGTGCGTTCGGGAATGCAGCGTGCATCTGCGCTCCGTCTTCGAGCGTTTTCATATCGTTCGAGATCAGGCCGTCTAAAAATTGCACGGCCTCTTTTCCCCAGACGGCGATCAGGCCGCGTTTTTGTTCATAAAAGCCGCAGCCGCCTGAGCGAACGTGGTTGTAATCTTTTTCGAAATTTGTATCCATCTCTTTTTTTTCTTTCGTGTATTTCGTGGAAAAATTTCTTAAGAATTTATCCACGAAATACACGAAACAGGTCAAAACAGGAACCGGTCGCCCCACCACCCCGTTAGCCGAAGCGGCTGCCATCCCTCTTCACAGGAGGGGAGCTCGGAATTGGTTCGTAATAATGCTCGTTCAAAAAGCTCTCGAAAGATTTCTCAAAAAATCCGGCGGTTGCGTGTTTGCCGATGACGAGTATCGGGCGTTTAAGGAATGTGTATTCATCCGACATCAGATCGAGCATTTCCGATGGGGGCACTTCCCTTTCGTTCAGCTTCATTTCGCGGTACTTGATTGCTCGCTTTGAAAACAGTTCCGCCGGGCCGCCCAGCGTTTTCGAGAGGCCTTCGACCTCTATTCGTGTGAGCGGCTGTTCTTTTATGTCACGAAAGTTCGCGATCTTAATGCCACGCCGTTCGAGCCAGCCTTCTGCCTTTTGGCACGTCGAGCAGTTGGGGAGCCAATAAAATGTTACATCCTTCATAAGTTTCGAAAAAGAACCCGCCCGCTCACGCAGACGGTCCTGATAAAAGCTCCCCTCCTGGTTTAAGGAGGGGTGCCGATGCTTCATCGGTGGGGTGGTCGGCTGACGGGGTGGTTCTCTCCGCCGAAACAAACATCCACTGCCGCTGAACGAATGAGCGTCACTGCCCGTATTTTGTTATAATACCTTTTTTAATATTAACAGGAACCGGTCGCTACCGCTCGCGGTTCTGACAAAAATAATGAGTCAAATATCAGAAGAAGTTGTACTAACCGCGCTTAAGCAAATCATTGACCCCGACCTACGAAAGGATATCGTCACCCTCGGGTTCATCCGCGATCTTGCGATTGAAAACGGCACCGACGTTTCGTTTCGTATCGTGCTGACAACGCCGGCATGCCCTGTTAAAGAGCAAATGGAGGCCCAGGCGAACGAGATCGTCAGCGGCCTTAAAGGCGTGAAAAACGTAAAAGTAACGATGGACGCCGAAGTGCCGCAGGGACGCGGCATCGCCAACAATATCGCTATTCCTGGTGTAAAAAACATCATCGCCGTCTCAAGCGGCAAAGGCGGCGTCGGCAAATCGACTGTTGCGGTCAATCTTGCCGTATCGCTTGCGCAAGATGGTGCGAAGGTCGGGATCATGGACGCCGACGTATATGGTCCGAACGTTCCGATGATGCTCGGTACAGGTTACGATCAGCCGGAGGTTGCTAACGGCAAGCTTATCCCTATCAAGGCCCACGGCATCTGCATGATCTCGATGGCCGTCCTTGTTCCGCCCGATAAACCGATGATTCTCCGCGGGCCGATGCTTCACGGCGTGGTCAGGCAGTTTCTCTCCGATGTAGATTGGGGCGAGCTGGATTATCTGATCGTCGATATGCCGCCGGGAACCGGTGATGTTCAGCTTTCTCTTGCCCAATTGGTTCCGGTTCAAGGTGCGGTGCTCGTCACAACTCCGCAGGAAGTTTCTTTATCCGATGTCCGCCGAGCGGTGAAAATGTTTGAACAGGTTGCCATTCCTATACTCGGCGTGATCGAAAATATGTCTTATTTTATTGCTCCCGACACGGGCAATCGCTACGACATCTTCGGCAAAGGCGGTGGCCAAAAGCTTGCCGACGAATACGACCTAAACTTTCTGGGCGAGGTGCCCCTTGGCATGGAAGTCCGCGAAGGCGGCGATAAAGGCGTCCCGGTCGTTGTCTCCGCACCCGAATCGCTCCAATCTATCGCCTTTCACAAAGTCGCCGAGGAAGTCGCCAGACAAATATCGATCGAAGCGATGAAGCCGGAGCTTGTGATTATGTCGCGGGCTAAGTAATTATGACGCAGACTTTCAATCCGGAACTAGCTATGGGGGATCGACAACCACCTTCTCAGTCTCTGCTCCAACTTAAATATACAAGTTGAAAACAACGAACGCCCCGTTGCGAAGGAATCGTTCCATATGGTGACGCGTGACGGCGTCGTGAACTCATTCAAGGCTCATCAGCCAAACGTCTGATTCGGTTGCCACATAGGTGAAGTAGATCACGCGATTATCGGGTGACAAGCCGGGACTTCCGATGTCTACGTCGTTTTCGGTGACTGTTAATACCGGCTGATGCTCTCGGGTTTTCGTATCAAACAATAAAATCTTTCCCTGGCTGACAAAAAGCAGGCGCCGATTGTCATTAAGCCACACCGGCCAATCTCCGAAATCGTTAGCCCAATCATAGGTCTCAAGTTCGAAATCGTAGATTCCGATGCCCACATGAGCGCCGCTTGGAACGTGCTTCACACCGGCCAGCTTCTTGCCATCGGGAGACCACGACACTCCTTCGAAAGAGAGACCCGGATCGCCGATCGGCGCAAGATATTTTGGTGTCTGCTCATTCCAGGGTCTGTCCGGCTCGATTACAATACAGTCGTTTTTCGGTGCGTGAATCGAATAAGCGATTGTATTGTTGCTCGACCAAGGGGAGTAGTGGGCGCCGCGGGCTTGTGTCACTTGCCTTAGTCCGCTGCCGTCCCGATTAACGATCCAGATCTCCGGGCTGCCGCTGCGCCTCGAAGTAAACGCTATACGCTTGCCGTCTGGAGACCAGCGCGGCCCGCCATCGTGACGATGATCGTCGTCGGTAAGATTTCGCAGATCGGTGCCGTCGGTTCGAAGTATGTAAACGTGTCGCTGCCGGCCCCTGGAGCTAGCCGCCAGCCACTCGCCGTCGGGCGACGCGTCGGGGAACCACAGCTGCATCGATCCGCGCGTGATCGCGACTGGCTCACCGAGGACTTTTCCGGTCGAGGGCTCGAACGCGATCTTTTTGAGATTTTTTATGTCGTCCTGTGCTATATAAGCCAGCCGCCGCCCGTCGCGTGAAATGCTAAGCTGCAACGCTGATGTCGCGGTTCCGATTGTGGTTACGGCTTCAGGGTCTTCCAAGATTGCTCCCGTTTGTTCATCTATCCTGACACGCCATATGTTCATGCTGCCGCCGCGGTCGCTGGAAAAATAAACGTAGTTTCCGTCCGGCGACCAGACCGGGTTGAGATCCGTTGCCGCTCCGGTAGTGACTGGAACAGCTTCACCTCCCGCCGCCGGGATGGTCCAGATGCTTTCTCGCTGCCCGGCTTTGCTCGCGCGGCTCCAATATGCGATCCGTTGTTGGTTTGGAGAAAAATTTGGCTGTAAGACGTCGCCTTCACTGATCATTTGGCGGGCGCCGCTTTCAATGTTTATGCTCCAGAGTTGGCTGATAGTAAATCGCGCAGAAGGTTGCGGAACTTTCTCGGTGCCAACGAGTATGAATTTTCCATCCGGAGACCAGGAAGGTCCGTAACCAAAATCTGAAAGTCGAGTAACCGATTCTCCAGTCGCCCCGACCAGATAAATGCCGCCGCCGTCTCGTTCCGAACGAAAAGCGATTCGCTCGCCATCCGGCGAGAACGCGGGATAGGTATCGTCAGCCATTGAGTCTTTGGTTAGATTAATTGGGTTCCTGCCTCCAACACGTTGCAGATAGATGTCCCAATTCCCCGATACCTGGCTGGAATAAGCGAAAGACTTGCCGTCGGGCGATAGCGAGGGGACGGATTCGGGGCCTGGCTGGTCGGTCAGTTGTGTGAAGGCTGCGTTCCGCACGGACGTTGGCACCTCTTTAGCTTTTGGCTCAAAGTACGGTGACAATTTCCACACAAAGGCCGCAAGGCCAAGCACCGCCACAACAAGGCCGGCAGTTACAGGCAACTTATAGCGTTTTATCTCGGTGACGAGATACTCGGCGCTCGACGTCGTGTAGGCCGCCGGCTGTTTCGCGGTTTCAGTTGCGGTCAGACCTACGCTCGTATGATCCGCTGCGGCGTCTTCAAAGGCCGGTGACGTACTGCGTTCCAGTTCAGCCTCGAACTCGAGTCGTTTTTTGAGCACGCGTAGGTCCGAGAGCAACTCCTTGCCTGTCTGATAGCGCTCGTCGCATTCTTTCCGCAGGGCCTTCTTTACTATCCAGTCCAGCTCCGGCGGTATCTCGCCAGAAAATCGAATCAGTGGCGACGGATCGCGTTCGAGAATGGAAACGATCACGTCGCCTGGTGTCGGCCCTTCAAAGGCTGAGTGCGCGGCCAGCATCTCGTAAAGCACGCATCCAAGACTCCATATGTCGGTGCGGGCGTCGACCTTCAGGCCGCGAGCCTGCTCGGGAGACATATACTGTGCGGTGCCCATCACCAGGCCTTCAGCGGTATCGACCATCGTGGAAGCTTCAGTGTCAAAGGCGGGCCGCTCAATCAGCTTGGCAAGGCCGAAATCCAGGACCTTCACGATCCGGTCTCGGCGGAGCATGATGTTATCCGGCTTGATGTCGCGGTGGACGATGCCGGCTTCGTGCGAAGCGGCTAACGCTCCGGCCACCTGGATTGCAAGGTCTAATGCCTCGATTAGCTTCAGCGGGGTGCGGCCCATTCGCTTGCGGAGTGTCTCGCCGTCGATAAATTCAGTAGCGATATAATGTAAGGAATCTACGCTCCTGATTTCGTAAATAGTGAGAATATTCGGATGGTTTAACGCCGATGCCGCGCGTGCCTCCTGTTGGAAGCGGCGCACCCGTTCCCTATCCAGGATGAAGGAGGCGGGGAGCAGCTTTAACGCGACCTTGCGGCCAAGGAGCGTGTCACGAGCCATGTAAACCCGGCCCATGCCGCCCGCACCCAGCAGTTCGATCACCTCGTAATTTCCGAGCGATCTGCCGACTAAGTCATCATCAGGGTTTACCAAATTCTCAGCCATTTTTGCTCGCGGGCATGCAAGTCGAATGTTCAGTTCGTCGCCCCTATCTCAACGTTCGCAAATTCATCATATTAATCACGGAAATGAAAGTCTTGCGGTTTTTCGGGCTTTTTCTTGACGTTTTTCTGACCAGATGGAGACGCTTGGAAAAAATTCAAAACAAGAGACCGCCGCGCCGCAGCAGATCGGTAAACCTGGGATCCGATCGCAACGGATCGAGATTGGGCGCAACCTTGAGGTACATTAACGTATATGTCCGCTCTTCGAAAGCCTTTTCCAGCCACTCAAACGCCTTGTCCTTATCGCCGAGTTGTGAATATATCTCAGCCATGTCGAAGGCGAACGGAGGCTCCCGCTGCGAATCTGCAATCTCCTGTTCCAACCTGCTTTTCCAGTAGATCTCGTGATTTTCGGCGGCGGCGGCCCGCTTGATCGCGTCCGTTTGTGTAGGATCCAGCCCGGCAAGCTTTCTCCGCATTTGCCTAGCGGCGATTGCCTCGCGGTACATTCCTTTTTGGTCGTAACATCGTTTGAGATATTCGTGGACCTCGGCAAACTCCGTACTCCTCTCGATCAATTTCGCTCCCTGCTCGATTGCCTCGTCATATCTTCGCGCGAAATAGAGTATCCACACCTCGCCTGCGTTGATTATGGGCGAGAGCGGATCTATCTCCTTGGCTCGCCTTATCTCGGCGATAGCGTCGTCGTAACGGCCCATTGCCGCCAGGTATTCGGCATACCAATGGCGAGCCGTCGCGTAGTTGGGGTTGAGTGCAATTGCCTGCCGGTACTCGGTTTCAGCACCTTGCCAATCCCAGTCATAGGACATCTTTACGAAAGCGAGTGACGTGTGGGCTTCCGCAAGACCGTCATCCAGCTCCAAAGCCTTTAAAGCTGAACTCCTCGCTTTGTCGTATGACTCGCTGGCTGGGGCGGACAGGTAATCGGCGAAGAGGCTGTAAGTATCCGCCAGCCCTACGTAAGCCAGCGCATAATTCGGGTCCCTTGCCACTGCCTCGTTAAAGTGCTTGACCGCTTCCTTCAAGTCTTCTGCCGTCCGTTTGTTCCAAAAGTATCTCCCTCTGACGTAAGCATGATGGGCATCGGCATTGGTTGTATAACGCTTCGCGAGTAAGCTTCTTTCTTCGCCGGTCAATCCAGGTTCGATTGCCTGCGCGACCTGTTCCGCAATCGCGTCCTGCACGCTGAAAATATCGGTGAACTTTTCGTCGAATTTTCCGCCCCACAGCAGCCGGCCGTCACGAACGCCGACCAACTGGACGGTGACCCGAATCTGCTCTCCGATTCTCTGGACATTGCCGTCTAGTACTGCTTCAACGCTAAGTTCACGTCCGGCGGCCAGCGGTTCACGTGCGGCGTACCCGCGAACAGCATTTGTCGGCCTCACTATGACGTTTTTCAGGTTACTAAGCTTTGTTATCAGAGCGTCCGTTAATCCGAGTTGCAGATGCTCATTACCGTCTTCTGCCCCGACGCCCTTGAACGGAAGCACCGCGACGGATCTTACCGCCGAGCCCTTGACCGGATCCTCCGACGAGCTCGAAAACCGGAGATAAGACAACGAGCCAACTAGCCCTAGCAAAACGACAAGGAAGATAAGGCTTTGAAAAGAGCTACGACGCCAACCGATTGATCGTTGCGTCTCGGCAACCGCTGGCGGCAAGAATCGATCGTCGGCGTCATCCTGATAGGCAACTGTCACCCGCTTAACGGTTCGCCTTTCCAAGATCACTGGCCTTTCCGCTTCGGAATAAGTTTGCCTCAAGTCGGCGGAGAAACGATAGCCGTGTTTCGGCAATGTCTCGATACGGGCCGCACCGTCACCGTTAAATATTTTTCTCAGCCGCGAGATCTGCTTGGCAAGATTGCTTTCCTCGACAAAAGCGTCCTGCCAGAGCGACGCCATCATTTCGTCCTTTGAAAGCGCCCGCCCATTATTTTCAACAAGTAATAAAAGTGTTTCGAATTCCTTCGGCGGAAGGTGCATCGCCAACCCGTCCGAGAACAAAGTTTTCTCCTGAGGATCGAGTGAGAATTTCCCGAACTCATAAACAAACTTATTGTTTTCAGCCGTTTCCATCGAGTCAGAAAAAAGTCAAGAAATGACCAGAAAAACCGCAAGACTTGTTACCGCCTTGCCGAACATAATGGGCTGCAAGGCAAAAAGCGAAGTTTCCCGTTATGTGTGAACACGACGATTCTAATGCAGTTTTTTTGCCGGGACAAGGATTTTATTTCATATGTCCTGTTCACAAATGGCGGACAGACCAAATGATTCATTAACGGAGATAAAGATGAAAAATACAAAGAAACCAAAAATGTCTCGAATTGTAATGGCGGCTTTGCCGATTCTAATTATCATCGCAATTGGGATTCCGGGCCTTGCCCAACCTTTTTCGGACTGGTCGGCGCCCGTAAATCTCGGGGCCGCCGTTAATTCGGGGCGTGGTGATGCGGCCCCATTTCTTTCATACGACGGTCTCAGCCTGTTTTTCATGTCGAACGTCGGCACTAACGCCTCGATAGACATATACGTCTCGCGTCGCGACACGCGAAATTCCCAATGGGGCACACCAGTTTCGCTCGGGCCTGACATAAACACCCCTTTTATCGAGTCCTTCCCGTTTTTGTCGAAGGACGGAAGGTACCTTTTGTTCACTAGCGACCGGCCTGGCGGCTGCGGTGCGCAGGATATTTACATTGCTTACCGTCGGGGAAGAGACGACTCTAATAATTTTACCGAATGGAAGGAACCCGTGAATCTCGGATGCACGGTGAACAGCGTCGGCCTGGAGCTCTCCCCATCGGTGTTCGAGGACGAGGACGGAACTGTCCAGCTCTATTTCAGCAGCGGCCTCCGACCCGGCGGCCTGGGTTTCGGCGATCTTTATTCCAGTTGGCTTCAGGCGGACGGAACATTCGGAGCGGTGAAGCAAATCGAAGCGTTCAACACGATTTTCAACGACATCCATCCGACCGTCCGTGAGCCGGACGGTCTCGAGATAATTTTCAGCTCCAACCGTCCCGGGTCAATAGCTAACACGCCGGACCTTTACACCTCGAGTCGTGCATGTCTGCTGTGCCAGTGGGACCCGGCCGTGAATGTGGGAGCGACGGTCAACAGCAACGCCCTCGACCTGGGGGCGAAACTCTCCTCCGACGGCACGGAACTTTACTTCTACTCGAATCGCGCGGGCGGCTTCGGCAATGAGGATATTTACGTCAGCAGGCGCGCCTTGCGCAACAGCGTTGCTTTCCAAAGTACCCGGGACGGCAACAGCGAGATATACGTGATGAGTTCGGACGGCATGGACCAAATCCGGCTCACCGATAACGCGGCCAACGATCAGCGGCCGGATGTCTCGCCAAACGGGAATCACGTGGTGTTCGCCAGCAGCCGCATCACGCAACTGAACCCGGAAGGCGATTTTGAGATTTTCGTGATGAACTTGGACGGAAGCGATGTGAGGCAGATTACCGTCAACAACGCTGTCGAATCATGGCCCAGATGGTCGCCCGACGGGCAGTGGATCGCCTTCCACTCCAACGTGAACGGCAACTTTGAGATTTATGTCGTCAGACCGAACGGCACGCAGCTTTCACGCGTCACGAACTATGCAGGACTCGACCAGTTTCCCGAATGGTCACCGACCGGGGAACAGCTCGCCATCCGGCGGGACTCCGACATCTACCTGATCCGCGTGGACGGTTCCATTCCGACGAAGCTCACCGAATTTGCGGGCATCAATCAGATGGCTTCGTTCTCCCCTGACGGAATGCAGCTTGCCTTCATGAGCACTCGTGCCGGCTATCCGTCTGTCTTCGTAATGGACGTCAATGGCGGGAACCAGACCAATCTGACCCTTAAACCGGACAATGTTCCCGCCAGTCAGTGGAGCAGCCGGGCACCCGGCTGGTCGCGAAACGGGGCGGACATATATTTTACCGCCCTGCGCCCAGAAACCGGCGCGAACGAGAACGTCTGGGCCATGAATCCCGACGGAACCGGCGTCACAAGGTTGACCATTGCCATGGGCAGCAGTGCCGAGGCGGCAGTTCGCTAACCGGCGACGGAATTCATCGGTGTGGGTTGATACTCAAATGACGGCACACAGTAAATCCGGGCCGCCGGAGCCGCCTTTTCCAATTAAATTTCTTGAAGGTTGGCAAATGAAGAAAAGAGCAGAAATCACCTTCGAAAGTGAGGAAACGATCATTCTCAATCAGGACGAACTACCCATGAGAGAGTACTGCCCGAGATGCCAAACCAGTGTAAATTTATTCACACCTCGCGTTGTGTCGCTCATTACCGGTGCAAGCGAACGGGAAATATTCAGGCATGTCGAGGCCGATGCGATCTACTTCATTGAGGTAGATCGCCTCGCTGCCTGCCTGGGTTGTTACCTGCGAATAGCAAGAAGGAGTAAGGAGGAGGACACTACGATTGATAATAGATATCTCAAATCGGAATAAGGCAGCGATTTATGCCTCAGCTGAGTGTCAAGGCGACAGCGTGCATTCCTTGTAATTTTGTTTCGTTTACGCTAATATTTACTAATAAGTAAGGATTCGCTCCGGCGGGTCCAAATTTTTTGACAGGAGATCAATGAATATGTCAGCAGTTGCAACACCAACTCTTGAATTAGTAGTTACGCCGAGCGCGGCGGAAGAGATCAAGAAATTTCTCGCGGGCGAAGATGATTTGCCGGAAACGGCGGGGCTTCGCGTACGCGTAGTGCCGGGCGGCTGTTCGGGTTTTCAGTACAGTCTGAATATTGAAGAAGAATCGAAGCAGGGTGATTTTATTATTAACGAGCAGAACATTCGTCTTTTCGTGGATATGTTCTCCGCGCAATATTTGAACGGGATCACGATAGACCACACGACGAACATGATGGGCTCGGGCTTTACGTTCGAAAATCCGAATGCGACGGGCGGCTGCGGATGTGGTACTTCGTTCTCGGCTTAATGTCGTGACGACATTTATAGTAAAAGCCCGGCTTAACATGCCCGGCTTTTTCTTTTTTTGGAAGCCTGGTTCCATTGCACTTATCTTCTGTTATACGACAGGACAACTAGGAACGCGGTGGACGGGAAGGTGGCGGGGTCTTTTCTTCGGAACTGAAGAAAAGACCCTGACAAGAGTTTCCTCTACTCTTGCATTCAGCCCGCCGAAAATGTTAGGCTTTTAATTGGCTACCGTTCAGAGACTCTTTTTCAGGAGCAATGTTCGGCCGGAATCAACGGGAATTTCATTAGCCGGGCAAACTCACACAAGGACAATTTATTTAGTAAACAGTTTCAGGGTCGGGCAAAAGCCTTTGACTCTAATTATGGTTTTCGCGTCCAAAAAAGATAGCGAACACGGCCGTAGAATTTGAACGGGCATCGAATACAGGAGAATAAGTTTTGATCGATTTAAAGAAGGTTTCATATCTGTCGCTTTTAGTTTCTATAGTTTTTGCGGGTTCCTATACGGTTGTATCCGGCCAAGACCGGGCACGAGTGATTAAAACCATTTCGAGCCAGCCGATCAACCAAACTCAACCGCCAAGCGACAGTCCCAAACCTTCTTCATCATCAACTCCAGACAACAGATTTCGAGCAAGCCGGCCAGCACTCACCAACGACATTGTTATCACCAACGCTCCTTCATTAGTAAAAAAGACCGGTTTGTCTAATGCCGTGAGTTCAATGGCTTCCGGCAGAATGGTTTACAGCTCACCCGTTACGTCCGCGATTCTTCGCGGCATTCAATCGAGGCTCGGCATTCCTTATCTTTACGGATCCACCGGTCCAAACCGTTACGATTGCTCCGGCTTTGTCTGGAGCGTGTTCCGTGACGCAGGCATGGAATTTACCCGTGCCAGTGCACGCAGCCTGTGGACAAGTGGAGTTCCGGTTACCGGAGATGACCGTTACAAATTTGGGACATTGGTTTTCCTAAACGGGCTTGGGCATATGGGAATTGTCGCGGATGAAAACGGATTCTTCCATGCTTCGTCAAGCAAAGGCATTACATATTCGCCCTTCAAAGGATACTGGGAAAAGCGCGTCGTCGGTTTCCGCAGACTTTCAACCGAAACACCCAAAATGGTCGAATAAAGATCTTTTTCAGTTCAGAAAATGGCCCGATGATTTTCAATGTCATCGGGCCATTTTTTTGGTCGCAACTTGAACCACTGCTCTTATTAAGTTCGATTGTTCCATCGCCCATCTTCGCACCAAATCGGTCAAAATGACGTAACAGCCAGTAAAAATCGGTCTTTCTGCGAAATTTTTGTTGACAATGATTAAACATAGTTGTATTTTGTTAATCAAGAGATATTGTTTCAATCAATATCGCTGAACGAATACAGACT
>JANNGV010000105.1:0-3605 GCA_031404055.1 Chloracidobacterium sp. | reverse complement strand
ATCAACAAATCCATAACGTCGACGATGACGAATTGCTTGATTTCAGATTTTTTTACAAATGCTTATCTGGACTATTTATTTTTGGTTGATAGCGGTTCTTGTCGTGTTTTCGGCACTTGGCAGGATTTACTTATTTTTTTCTAGTGAGACTGTGAAGGTTTTCGATTTAATTGAGTCCTTCATTTCGGTGGCAGCCATCGTCGGTTTATACGGGTTCGCTTATCAAACGCCGGTCTTAAACCCGATGTTTTGGAAGATAATCTGGGTTCTGCTAACGGTGACCTGGTTGTGGAGCTTTTTCGCGGTAAAGAATATCGAATTAGTGGATAAGGTCGGACTTACAAAAGCGTCGGCGATTGTGGCGTAAACATCTGTCGTGGGCGTTCCGACCCTCGTAGGCCTTTTCTTCTATAGTTTTCGTTCGTCAACTTTGTGGAATAATTGAAGATAATCGCCTGTCAATATGCCGTTTTTTTAACCTCGGTATTACTATACAAATTCATCAACACTTTCTCGGGCGTAAACGGAGCGTCGAATGAGAGAACCGCCCCGCTTTTGAAAGCCTTCAACGCATTCCTGATAGCAAAATACGCGCCGATGCCGTACATAAGGGGCGGCTCGCCGACGGCTTTTGAATTGAAGATTGCGAGATTTTCTCGCGTTGTTTCCATCGGCAGGATGGCGATCTCTTTCGGGACGGAATAGATGTCGGGCACTTTGTAGGTCGAGAGCGCGTTCGAGCGAAGCCTGCCTTCGGCGTCATAGAAGATTTCCTCCATCGTCATCCATCCGAGGCCTTGTACGATGCCGCCTTCGATCTGACCGTAATCGACCGAGGTGTTCATAGACGAGCCGAAATCGTGACAGCATTTAACGTAATCGACCTCATACCGGCCCCGCAGGCAATCGACCGTTACTCCGACTACGGCCGTTCCGTAAACGTGATAAGCGAACGGGTGGCCTTTGGCGGTGCTCCAGTCGAAATTAATGCCCGGAGTTGCATAATGTGAATGTTCGCTTAAGTTTACGCGTTCGAGATGGGCGTCCATGACGAGTGTTTTCCAGTCGAGACTGGTTCTCTCGCCATTTCGATGAACGAAGCCGTTCTCAAGCGAGAGGTCCTCGATACTGTCCGATTCGACCAAACCTTTGGCGACTTCGAAAAGCCGGTTTCGTATCGTTTCGCAGGCTATCTGCGTGGCTTTGCCGTTAAGATCGGCGGCGGCGGAGGCGGCGGTCGGCGATGTGTTTGCGATGCGTAAGGTGTTGGTAGTATGGACTTTAACGTGATCGAGCTCTAACCCGAACATCTTCGCCGCGACCTCCGCGATCTTTGTATTCACGCCCTGTCCCATCTCGACGGCACCGGTCGAGACGGCAATGCTGCCGTCCGTGTAAACATGCACAATCGAACGGGCCTGGTTCATCGGCGTTTTTGTAAACGAGATGCCGAAACAGACCGGCATCATCATCGCGACGCCTTTTCTGAAATATTTCGACGAGGCGTTGAATTCATCCGCCTCTTTTTGGAGCTTTTCATAATCGTATTTCACGTCGCCCTGCGTCCACGAAGTGATCGCATCACTCTCTGCCTTTTGCCCGTATGGGAATTCGTCGCCGTCGTCGATCAAATTAGCTCGCTGGATCTCGGCCGCCGAAACTCCAAGCTTTTCAGCCGCATGAGCAATGGCAGATTCGATGACGAACATTCCCTGCGGCCCCCCGAAACCGCGAAAGGCCGTGTTCGGCGGCAGATTTGTTCGGCAACTGTATGCCGTGGCCGTCACGTTCGGGATGAAATACGAATTTGTGCAGTGGAACAAAGTGCGTTCGAGCACCGGCGGTGAAAGATCGGCCGACGCCCCGGCGTTTTGATAGAAGACGGCTTCGTAAGCGACGATCTTCAGATTCTTATCAAGCCCAATCTTATAATCCGCCGAATACGGGTGCCGCTTGCCCGTCATCCGCATGTCTTCCATCCGATGAAGGGCATATTTTACGGGCCGTTTGGTCAACTGCGTCCCGACCGCGCAGATCGCCGCCCAAGCGTTCGCCTGGTCTTCCTTTCCGCCAAAACCACCGCCCAGCCGCTGCACATCAACCTCAACGTGATGCATCGACAATCCCGTTACACGGCAAACCGTACGCTGCACCGCCGTCGGCCCCTGCGTCGAGGAATAAATTTTCAACCCGCCATTTTCCGTCGGCACCGCATACGCACCCTGCGTTTCGATATATAGATGTTCCTGGCCGTTAATGTCCGCACGGCCTTCGAAAACATGCGCGCAGGTTGAGAATGCCGCGTCCGTATCGCCCATCTTAAACTTCTTTGGCGGCACGATCAGATCGCCATTCGCCGCCGCCACACGCGGATCGGTAATTACCTCAAGAGGCTCTATCTCAGCCGTGATCTTCCTCGCGGCCTTGCGTGCTAATTCTTCCGTTTCTGCGAGCACGACCGCAATCGGCATCCCCTGAAAGTGCACATCGCCATCCGCAAGCAACGGCTCGTCCGGCACGATCCCGCCGATCTGGTTTTCACCGATCAGGTCTTTTGCGGTGATGACTTTTACAACGCCTTCAGATATCTCAGCGTCGGCGGTGTCGATAGAAATGATCTTTCCGAGAGCGACCACAGAATCAAACACGCACGCAAACAGCGTCCCCTGAACAAGCTGAATGTCATCCAGATAAATGGACTCGCCACGGACGTGAGATTTTGAATCGACGTTTTTCATTTAGTAAGCAACCATCGACCTGCTATCGCTCCGATCAGTCCAGTTATCGCAGCAAGAATGGTCACAAATGGAATAACCAAGACGATGGTAAAAATGGTTATTTCCTCTATTTTTGTCAGCGGCTCAATCAACCAAGACAGGTACCAACCGAAAGTCGCATCGGCAAAACCCACCAGTGTTGCCGCAATAACGCCACCGAGAACTGTTTCCCTGGAACCCACAAATCCAACCGCAACGTAAATTGCGAGCGAGCCAAACGCTAGCCATGAATAGTCGAAGCCGAGAGAACGCGAAAGGAGGGAACCAACTATGTCGTAGAAGATTACGATCACGATCCCGACCAGAGCTATGTAAAGTAGTTTTCTCATACTCAATTAATATCAAATAACTCAATGAAATGGGCTCGGAAAAGCTGCCTTAGCAACAGCCGTTTATATTCTTCCGTCCCACGCACATCGGAAATGGGCGAGATCTCAAGCTGCATTATTTCGTTCGCTTTTTCTATCGTTTCGGTGTTGACGGTCCGGCCGATCAGGAATGATGATGTTTCTTTTAGATATAGCGGGATCGGTGCGACGCCGCCGGCGGCGAGGTGGGCGTCGATGATCGTGTAGTCAAGCTCTCCGGCGAGAGAACCACCCCGTCCGCCCACCACCCCGTCAGCCGAAGCGGCAGCCACCCCTCCTAAGACAGGAGGGGAGCTTAAATTCTCACTCGCCAACGCAGGCGGTTCTGACAAAGCAGGAGGTACCCAACTTTTGCCGGGGTTGGTTTCGCATCTTAGCGAGATCGCTGTGTTCACCGTCGCGATATCCAGATATGTACGCTTGCAGACCTTTTCAAAGTTGAAATAGAAATCTTTGGCGG
>JANNGV010000104.1:0-1958 GCA_031404055.1 Chloracidobacterium sp. | reverse complement strand
CCCTCTGGTCGGCAATCGTTATACTGGGTGCAACCAACTTGATGAATCCTGACGCTTACATCGCAAGCACGAATATCAGGCTAATGCAGCAAGGGCGTGAGTTTGATGCTCACTACAACACGAGCTTGAGCGATGATGCCGTTCCCGCATTGCTCGAATCTATCGGTTCGATGAACTACAGCAACCAGTGTATTGTAAAATCCAGACTAAATAACCGGCTGATTCATTCGAGAACTGAGCACGATGTAAGAAGCTGGAATTGGTCGCGGTCGGGAGTTGCCGCTGGGCTTGAAAACGCGGACGGAGCCCTCGACACCGCCGGCTGCCTGGAACATTTTGTACCGACAAGAAGTGACGAAGGTCATTGACGCCGCCGGTTGATTTGTAGTCCCTGACGCCGTTGTCTGTGGGCGAGGTCAACGAAGCGTGCGCGGTGGAAGATGCCGCCCGAGTTATTCGAAGTTAAGCCGCAATAAGCATGAGCATTCGAAGACAGTCCGCATCTGAGGCACATCCGAGGCGGCTTCGATCAGGACCGGTTCGAAATCGCCGAAAATCTTACCGTCCCCAGGTGCCAAAAAGCCCATCCCCAACGCGATGAAAGCTGTCGGCCAAAATTAGTGATAAGCTGTGCCCTAATCGCTTTATTTGTCTCATTTATGGAAACTCGCCCATTTTGCGGGCGACGCGAATTATCTTGATTTCGGGTCGCCGGTTTCGTATGATTAGGACGCGAACCCTTCGTGTTTCAACATTTAGCTGTATATACCTTTCCAGATATGCCCGAATCCGCCCCCCAAAACCGCGATCTTGTCCGTGAATACCTTTCTTACGTAAAGGTCGAAAAAGGCCTTGCGAAGAACTCGATCGAGAGTTACGAACGCGATCTGGCTAAGTTGAGCGCCTGGGCGGCGAAGAATAATTTCGATGTTGTCACGCTGACCCGTCAGGACCTGCGGGAATGGATGATCGATCTTGGCCGGACAAACCTGTCGGTCAACTCAAAGCGGCGTTTGATCAGCGTTCTTCGCGGTTTTTATAAGTTTTTGATGATCGACGGGCATAACACAAAGAACCCGGCGGAAAACCTGGACGTGCCGCAAAAAGGCCAATATTTGCCAAAGTTTTTAAATCAGGCCGAGATCGAATTGCTGCTTTGCTCCCCAGATGTTTCGATGGAAACCGGTCTTCGAGACAAGGCGATCCTCGAATTGATGTATGCGTGCGGCCTTCGCGTTTCCGAGGTCGTGACGCTGCAAATAAACGATATCGATCTCGATGCCGGCATTCTTACGTGTACCGGAAAAGGCAGCAAAACCCGTCGTATACCGGTAGGTTCGAGCGCCGTCGAATGGCTGAAAAGCTACTTGGCATTACGGCGAAAAAAGGAGAATATCGAGGTCCAAAATCTTTTCGTCACCCCAGCGGCTGTTCCCCTCAATCGCCAGACGATATTTCTGTTCATTAAAGAATACGCGGCAAAATGCGGCCTCTCCGACGTTTCGCCGCACACGCTCCGCCACAGCTTCGCAACGCATCTTGTTCAAAACAGGGCAGATATTCGTTCGGTCCAGCAAATGCTCGGGCACGCTGATATTTCGACAACGCAGATTTACACGCACATGACAGACGCTCACCTGCGAAAAAGCTATGAGCGATTCCATCCGCGGGCGAAAAGCAAATAAGTTTAGCCGCGAGAAGGCACAAAAGGCTCAAAAAAGAAAAGTAAAGATTGGCAAACGACCGCAGCATGCCGTTGCTTCATATTCCCTTTTGCGACTTCTGAACCTTTTTGCGGCTAACTCCAAACCTGACTTTCCGCGCTTGCAAGATATAAAATTCTCCGCTAGAATTGGGAGTTTGCTAATCTTTACTTTTCTTTTTTGAGCCTTTTGTGCCTTCTCGCGGCTAAACTTATTTGCTTTTCGCCCGCGGATGGAATCGCTCATAGCTTTTTC
>JANNGV010000103.1:0-6014 GCA_031404055.1 Chloracidobacterium sp. | reverse complement strand
ACGGTCGTGACCGATGCCGAGGCGGTCGAGGCAATGGTGTTCATTCTCGAACGCCTAAAAGTAATTACCGAACCTGCGGCATCGTGTACGCTCGCCGCCGCCTTTAGGCTGAAGGAAAAGTTTAGTTCGGACAGCAATGTTGTGCTGGTCTTCTGTGGCGGGAATACAGGAGCCAAAGATTTGTGTGGTTATTTATGAAGACTTTTTAGCGGACCGTTTTCGATTATCGAAAAAATTGAGGCTGCGCGGCTCTCTTGGATGTCGCCGGCTGTACTCCATCTGTCCGGCCCTAAGACGCAATTCTTCTTCCCTCTGCAGCCGGCGTTTCTCACCGGTCAAAGGTGCTGTTCCCCTTTCGCCCCAGTAGTATTTGACGGTAACAAAAAGCAGTGCAAGGCTGCCCAAAAGAGTTAACAGTAAAACAAGGACGATGATCCAGGTAAAACTCGACATTGATCAAGCATAGCAATTTGATTCGATCCTCGAAAGAGCTGAGAGCATCGCCTTGTCCGGTAATTAACGCGAAGGTGCCGTAACGTTGATATCAACCTCGGTCTTTTTTGAACCGGTTTTCAAAACACCGCTGTAATAAACCACACCCGCGATGATCGCGACAATAATAATCAGGGCGATAGCCCAAACGGCATTGCTGCCTGTTCCATTTTCTTCTGCCATATTTTTACGTTTTATCCTCCAGGAAAAACGTAACGATATCATCAAACTGAAACTCTCACCGTGATGTATCTAACATAGCGAAAATCAGCTGATATGCGAGTTAGCCTCGTCACCGTATTTTGCCAGGCCGTGGGAGCTTAGTCAGGAGGCATCTACGGGTTCCGACACTATCCTAGGGTTTGGGGTCTTTAACAAATCGCGGACGGGTAGAATTTGCGGCTTTGTTTAGACTTGAAAGCGTTTTTTTGTCGGCAGAATTTTTCGCCGGTTCAGGTTTCGGCTTCATTTTGCCGTTATCCGGCAGTTTTCCGGCGCTCCGGTTGACGGCTTGTGTTTTCGACAACTTGTTTTGCTCGCGGTTAACGGAATCCGTGCTTTCAGGCACAGGCTGTTTGAAGCTTTTAACAGCCTTTCGTTTGGCTCGTGTAACGCCATCGGGTTTTCGGTCGGGCGCCGGATTTTCTTTAGCGAGTGTTGCTTTCGTCTCTACGGAATCGCCCGAACTTCCCATCGAGGCGTAACGCCCGACTAGATCGTCGCCGAATAAAAATACTACGATCAGCGCCATGAAACCGCCGCCGATCATTAGCGATCTATATGGAATAGAAAAACGAGATCGGGAAGATGGGTAGTAAGCCGAAAACATTGAATCTCCCTGGTCCAGATCAACTGTCTTTCCTTTTCCGGTATCTCCCAGAATTGTCGGAAAAAAACTAACCTCATGCGAGGCCCGCGTTGAAAGCCTTCCGACAGACAAGAAATTTTGCGGAACCGAAGGTTGGTCCCATTCGACTCTAATTCGTCTGCCGGGAGCCGAAACAAGCGTGATCTCTTCCGGCTCATTGTGAAAGACCGGAATTTCGGCCTTTCGTTGCTTCGACAGAGCTTCCACAACTACCGCTTTCGGTTGTTCCCATTCGATCCTGGGCGGAAGATCTTGAATCGGAGGGGCCGCGATCTTTTCGGGCGCTGCTCGAATGACGGGAATTTCAGGTATTTGTTTTTTTGAGACAACCTCCAAAACCTCAGCTACCGAAGGAATATCGTTCTCCGGCTGCTCACATTCTATCTTGGCGAGATCAAGGTGCATCGGAGCAGACGCAGGTTCTGCTTGATAAAATGCCGTTTCCGCGGCAGGCTCGGCTATCACCGGAACGGGCGCGAGCGGTAAGGATTCAGCGGCGGGAATATATCTGTGTTCCGGTATTTCGGGCAGCGGCGGTGCGGTCCTCGGGTGCAATTTCTTCATCCGCATTCTCAGCCGTGAGAGGCGTGATACTGGATGTGCGATTTCCTCTTTCACAAAGTGTTCAATGACCGGCGTAAAGTTCTCCGTTGCGGGATCAGCGGAGGACAGGTCTGGATCAGCAACCCGATCATTGGCAGAACCTGACGCCTCGATAATCGCTATTGCTTCGCTTTCGTCTTGGAAGGCCGCAAAATGTGAATCTCTTTCAACTTCGAATATAGAAACCGGTTCGTTTTCGATCGCGGCGGTGAGTGGTTGCGTATTTTCGATGTAAGTTACTTTTCGCGGTTCCATCACTGCGGCAGACTGGATGACGCCGGGCAGAGCCGAAGCCATAGTGGATGTAGTAAAGGCGACGGCCGTTCTGTGCGGTGCGGGCGGAACGATACCGGCCGGCGGCGGGGTCGACACATGAGTTGCCAGTTGTTCGATGTGGCGAAGCTGGCGGGCGAAAGCGTTTGCTGAAGACTGACGCCTGTCAGGCCGTTTGTGGAGCGATTCCATCAAGGAATGGGTCAGCAGCATGCGCAGCTCGAAATTGTCGATCTTAATTTCGGGCGGCCGCTGATTTTTATGTTTGTCGATCAAGGCGGCAGCCTTTTCCGCGTCGAAGGGCGGAACTCCGGCTAGCATTTCATATAGCACAATGCCAAGACTATAAACGTCAGTCTTCATGCTGACCGGTTCACCAGAGCATTGTTCGGCGGCAAAATATTTGAGCGAATTTATCGCAGAATCGATAAAAAACTTGTTGGAAACGATCGCTTGTTCAACCACGCCGCCGAAGTCGAGATCTTTGATTCTTACCAGCAGGCGATGTTCGGAATCGGTCGTCAAAACAATATTTTCGGGATTGACGGCGCGGTGCGTAAAGCCTTTCTGGTGGAGGACGTGCAGTGCCTCCGCCGTCTGTCGGACGACCTGGATCGAGATTAGAAGATGAGGGACGCCGACATTATTCAAAAGATCACGCAGCGATTCACCGTCCGGGTCCTCCGCAACGACAAAAACTTCGCCGCTTTCTAAAGAGCCGGCCTCGTAAACGTCGACCACATTGGGATGAAAAAGAGCGACGGCAAGCTTTGCTTCGTCCAGGAATTGCTGGCCTTTTTGCGAGTCAGTTGAGAGGATCGTAATCCGGCAGGACCGGCCGCTGGCTGTTTGGCTGGCGCAGTAGACATCGCCCGCCACGCCGGATTCGAGCAAATAGTCCAGCCGATATCCGGCTATCATTTCCGGGCTGCCGTAACGCGTTTCGGAGAGAGGCGGATGATCCGCTTCGATACAGGAAACAACCTCAATCTCGTAACACCGATGACAAAGCGAACAGACTCTCATGCTCTATCTCCCCAGTGACTTGATCGCCACCGCGTCTTTACTGTCAGCTAATTACGCCCGATTCCGGCTTGGGAGACAAGCATCCGAAAATAAAGCGGTGCTAAAGCCAACCTAAAAACTACAAGATCCCTACCGAGGGCACTTTGATTGATATTATTATCCAGCTTTGGGCTGGGAAATTATCGGGAGAGAGGCAATCGTAATGATTTTTTTCAAACTGTATTCAATTAATTACTCCTTTGAAGTGATTAAGTCAAGGATTTTTTGAACTGCATGACCCTTCGAGCGATCCGCGCGGCGGCTATGTGGCCGCTACAGGAGCAGCCTCAAAATCTCAATAAAATCGGCCTTCGGAAAAGGAGAAGACATTTGGTGCCGCAGTTTCCGCGGCGGAAATAGGGTGTAAAAGCGGATATCTTTACGAACAAAGAGAAACAACCGAAGTGTTCCGCCTGAAACAGGCTAAATGTTGACAATACGAATGTTGACATTTTTTGTTCCACCGATGCAGTGGAACATGTGGAACACTCACGAGGCCTGCCGAAAAGCCCTAAATATTGCGGCAAAATAAGTTAAGTGAAAATCGATTGCATGCGGAAAGTTCCGGTGGAACAGAGCGGAACGCTCGATTTGATTGGCTTCGTCAATTTACAAGCCGCCAAGGTGAAGGCTGATCGCGGTTGTCCTCGTTTTGTCAGGTGCGATGTTGGCGGAGGTCTTTACCGAATGAGTCGCCGTTAGATTTAGCTAGTGGTTAGCAATTCAAAAAAACACCCGGCTTTAGCCGAACTCCGAAAAGAAGTTCTATCGCATCGCTTTAACTAAAGCTGATCCGAATTAGTTCAGTGCGCCTAACTTTGCATTTCTTCTTGTTCTATTTTAAATGGGCGAAATACGGAAGCGACGTTAACGAAACCGCGTCCGGCCAAGTACAATGCCGCAAATAAGATCACAATTCCATCCGGAACGGTGCCCGAAACGGCTTTATTTATGGCGTACCAACCTAATCCTGATGCGAATGCTATCTCGGCGACGCCGAACCACAATCTTCGGTATCCTCGGAATAGATACAAATTGAACCCGACAACCAGCAGCACGACCACAGCGACAAAGTTCGGCCAATAGCGAAGTATGGCTGGCTTTAATCGGTCTTGATAGAAATCCCGGGAGTCTGGATAAAGAGATGACGCGATAAAGTAGAGCAGAGCAAGCGAAATTGTTGGTGCCGCGATTTTTATGGCCGTATCAAGGCGTTTTATAAAGCGGCCTTGCCGGTGCTGCACCGTGTCGATCTTTAATGTCGGCAACTCGCCGATCGGCCCTTTTTCCATCTTTAGGGTTGAAATCTCTTTTTGTTCCACCAGTAGCTCCAAGAACGCTTAGTGATTCACGAATATCATTACAATCGCAAAATCCTAGTCCATTTGGAATTGAAAAACAAATCCTTCTCAAATGTGCGCCCCAAGCGACAAGCGTGTTGAGTCGCCGTCGGCGAAAAGAGCATCGGGATATGCCCGTCTATTTGCGGATAAGCTTTGCTTTTCCGGCTTGGCTCACCTTGATGTTCGAGGCTGTGCCGCCGCTCGGCGAAGCCGCGCGTTGGAAAGTCGCAGAAACTCGGGCCTCACCTTGTTCCCGTTATTGATTGTCAGCCCGGAGATATTTTGGAATATAAGGAGTAGCGTCGAGGGTGGGCCTCAGGGCGAAGCGTTAGGATGGGTTACGGTCACCGTCTGGTTTTTGCGGTCACGTACGATCTTCAGGCTGATATCACTCTCTTTCTTGTCGTCGATAGAGCGGATCAGGCCGAGAGCTCCACGAACAGGTTCGTTGTCGATCCCGATGATCACGTCTCCGGCCTTAAGTCCCGCTTTCGAGCCGGGCGAATTGGGGCGCACGTTATTGACAAGTATTCCCCCCTCGACGCCAAAATATTGGGCAAGCTGGGCCGTCAGCGGCGCAACTCCGAGGCCGAGCGGAGGGACCGATGTTCCCCTTAATCGGCTCGACACCAGTATCGTCTTAGGCCCTACCTCCTCGGAAAACAGGCCCTCCTGCAGGAGAATATAGTTCAGAGAGTCCGCTACCGTTACATTCTTTAGCTCAATTCTCACTGTGCGCATTTCGAGCCTTGATTGAGGGTCAAACAAGACGTTGAGATCCATATCTTTTGCCAGCTCTCTAATGAGGAACTGCAGGTTGACACCGCCGGGCAAGGGTATGTCCCGCAGCTTTTCGTTTCCCATTGTGCTGGATGTCTTTGCGGCCTTGTCCGGGTCCTTCTTCTGAGCCTCCGGCGCTTGCCCGGTCACGAGAACAAAAGATGAAGCGACGATCAGAATAGAAGCGAATGATCTAATTAGCACAGGAACCTCCAATTGGCCGAAGTTCAATATGGATTATTTAAGGCGAACCCCCGCCGGCGCAACGAGTGTACCATAATTCGTGATGTACTTTTGCGTAATTTCGAGGTGAGTGTTAGTCGAGATTCATCACTTCTCCCCTCCTGGTTTAAGGAGGGGTGGATGCGGAATGTTTTTTATTCCGCAGACGGGGTGGTGGTGTACTTTTAGTTACGGATGATCGGCAGCGTGACGGTCAGAAAGGCAGTCAAGGGGCTGGCGCCGAGGTCGCGAGCGCTTTCGACGATCCGGAAGTCGAAGGTCTCCATGAGGTCGTGCACGATCAGAATGTCGAATGGCGGTGTAAACTGCACATGGATGATGATGACGGTGGCAAGACCCAGTTTCAC
>JANNGV010000102.1:0-6708 GCA_031404055.1 Chloracidobacterium sp. | reverse complement strand
GGCAAAACCATATTCAGACGTTCGATATCGCGTTTGATCAAATTCGCCCAACCGCCGAATTCCTGGCCGACGGTCATCGGCGTCGCGTCCTGTAAATGCGTCCGGCCGATCTTTACAACGTCGGCAAATTCGTCGGCTTTTGCCCTGATCGCATCGTGAACCTTTTGAACTTCGGGTATTAAAGCCGTCAAACGTTCGGCTGCGGCGATGTACATTGCTGTCGGGAACGTATCGTTCGACGACTGCGATTTGTTGACATCATCATTCGGGTGGACCGGAGTCTTGCTGCCCATCTCGCCCCCCGCGATCTCAATCGCGCGGTTTGATATCACCTCATTGGCGTTCATGTTCGTTTGCGTGCCGGATCCGGTTTGCCAAACGCGCAGCGGAAAATGCGCATCGAGCTTGCCTTCGATCACTTCGTCGGCCGCCTGTGCGATGAGCTTTAACTTGTTATCTTCCAACTTCCCCAGATCGAAATTTACGGTAGCGGCGGCTTTCTTGAGAATGCCGAGCGCACGAATAACCTCGCGCGGCATAACATCAAAACCGATATTGAAATGCTTTAAAGAACGCTGTGTTTGCGCTCCCCAATACGCCGTCACGGGCACCTCGATCTCGCCCATCGAATCAGTTTCGATACGTGTTTCAACTGCTTGTTTTATCGCTTCAGACATTTAGATTTCCCTGCATGGTGGAATTTAATTTCAATTCAATTCTACCCGAATTTCGCCGACAATAAAATCTTGACAACCTGTCCGCCGCCGCCTACGATGAATAGGCAAACTGCCCCGATATCACCTTCGTCCCGGCAAAGAATGGAAAATCTCAAACTTATTTTCAAGCTATATTTCAAACCGGCTTCAGCCATGGGCGATATCATGGATAACGGAAGCTGGCTGTTCGCGGCCGTAATCGTTCTGACTTCCTCAATGGCGTTTTTCGGGACGGTTAACTCAAAGCTCGAATCAGCGTACCGCATTCCGAACTTTAACGAATTTTATCAGCCGGACTATGGCGAGTTATCCGAGGCACAGGCAAAAGCCAATTACGACTTGGCCTCCGCTTACGGCCAGGCGACGAAAGCCCTGCAGACGATTCCCATAGTCGGCGACCGCTTTTTTCAATTCTTTTCATTCGATCCGGCCAAATTTTTGCATCCGGTTTTGCTGGTTTCGATCTTTTACGTGCCGGCCTCGATCCTCTTGATGTGTTTGTTTGGCGGAATCGGAAATTACGGAATTGTGCTTCGCCGCGATTATGCAACGCTTGCCGTTTGTTCGTTAAATGCCTGGGCCGCTGCACATTTGCCATTTGCACTCGTCGGGCTGCTGCTCTATTCGCAAAATATTGACCCGCTGGTTTATTTGGCAATGTGGGCGGCTGGCAGCCTGCTTTTCGGCGTTTTCATGGTTTTCGCCCTGCGGACCGTTTTCGGCGCTAATTATGGGACGGCTATTTTGGTCGTTGGCTTGGCGTGGCTTTCGCTCAGCCTCGGGATGTACGTTTTCCAGTATGTGTCGCCCTGGCTTTTCTCGCCGTTTTTGATCATTTTCGCGGTCATGTATCTGGGCGGATTTATCGGCGGTGAAGTTCGCGGATTCGGTAACGCGCTCAGGCAAAAGCAAAACTTGAAACGCTTTCTTCAAAATGCGACCGTTAATCCCAAAGACGCCGACGCACATGTTCAGCTCGGGTTGATCTACCTGCAGCGGCGGCAGGAATTAAAGGCAGTAGAGCATCTAAACAAAGCTTTGGAAATTGACGAAAGCGAGATCGATGCAAATTATGAACTCGGTAAAATCGCCCGCCTAAATGGCGAACTACAGAAGGCTTTGGACCATTTCGCGGTCGTGGTCGGGCAGAATGATAAACATGCCCTAAGTGAGGTGTGGCGTGAAATAGGCGCCACATATTTCTCCGCTGATATGCTTAATGAAGCCCGCGAGGCTCTGGAAAAATTTACCGTTCGCCGCTCGGCCGATGTCGAAGGCCTCTACTATCTCGGCAAGGTACTGAAGGCGCAGGGCGAAACGGAGAAGGCCCGGGAAATTTTTGAACAAGCCGTGCAGTCCGCGAACGCATCGCCGGACTTCCGCCGCAGAGGCACAAAGCACTGGAGCAAATTGGCCCAAAAGGAAATGTAGAAAATCGGTCGAACCGCTTTATTGGCTAACCTTTATCCCCGAACCATCCGAAAGTACTGCCTTCGAGGAAATTGCTTTCTATTGGGCCTCTCGCGAAGATGCTCGGGCCGCGCGTTCAGACGGCCGCCGCCTTTAACGCAGACTGTCACTATGACGGCTTCTTCGTCTTCCGTCAGCGAAAAGTCGGCCGATTCAATTGACTGTCAACGAAATATAACCCCTCAATTCGCCAAATTTAGCTCCGGTTTCATCCTTGCCTCGATAACGACGGATGAACCGATCGTCAGTATGCCGATCACGATGATCGATGCGGTAATGCCAAACGAATCCGCGATCAAACCGGTCAAGATCGCTCCGATCGCATACCCAAGATCCCGCCACAACCGGAAAACGCCCAGACTTTCGGCCCGGTCGTGCGGATGAGTGTTTTCGGCGATGGTTGCAAGAAACGTGGGATAGACCATCGCTGTGCCCCATCCGAGTATCGACGAAAGTACGATGAAATGTGTGAGCGTATCAGCATAAGCTATAAATATGAGAGCGAATCCCTGAATCAACATTCCCAAAAACAGTAGATGTTTTTTGTTGAAATGATCGGACATCTTTCCCGTAAATGCTTGCCCGATTCCCCACACTGCCGGATAGATCGCGGTTACCAGCCCGATCTCGGTGATGCCGAATTCCTTCTGTGCAAGCAATATTGGAAATAACCCCCATGCCATCCCGTCGTTTAGATTGTTTACCAGGCCTGCCTGCGTGACCGACCCGAGATTTCGGTCGCGAAAAGTGGTATCCCAAAAAACGCTTTTGAGCTTTCGGATCGCATTTCCAGCGGCCTCCTTCGCGACGTGATGCTGCGTATCACGGATGAGAAACATGCTCGTAAGCAGGCCCGCGAACGACAAGAAGATACCGATATAGAACGGGTACGGCCTTAATCCATAGCTCGCGGCAATCAAGCCGGTAAGAAGCGCAACCACCGCCACGGCAATGTATCCGGCGAATTCGTTCAAGCCCATCGCCAGGCCGCGGTTTTTCTCACCGACCAGGTCGATCTTCATCACGACCGTGCTTGACCACGTGATGCCTTGATTGATACCCAACAGGACGTTCGCACCGACGATCCAGTTCCAATCCGGAGCAAACATTAGGATAAACGGAACAGGAATTCCAAACAGCCAGCCCGCAATAAGCAAATTTCTGCGTCCGAGCCTGTTCGCCAACACACCCGCAAAATAGTTTGTAAGGGCTTTCGTGATCCCGAAAACGGCGATGAACGAAAGGACTGCTGTCTTGGCCGCAATATGAAATTCGACTTCGGCTATTTGCGGCAGGATAGAACGCTCGAGCCCAACCATGCCGCCGACGAAAGCGCTCACGATCACAAGCAACGTAAATTGGCCAATATTTTCCCTGAGGCCAAGATTTACTTCTTTGTTCATGATTTACGAGCGCACGCGCGCCGAACGGTCTGCTCCGTCTGATTTGTTTGATTTTTTTTCGTCACGCCGGGACCCGGCGTTACACGCTCCGCGAAGTCAGGTTGGTATCCCAAGTTTCGGCAGGATGACGAGCTGCAGGAGCAGCCAGATAACAACGAATCCAATTATCCAAAATAGATCTTCCATTATTGCTACTTCACCATTGGCAAACTGCCCGTCTGCCACGCTGCCGTTCCGCCGGAAATACTGATGACCTGCGAAAAACCGGCATCGACCAATATCTGCGCCGCTTTTTTCGACCGGCTTCCCGTTTGGCAGATTAGATAGACAGGCTCGTTTTTCTCAAGCTTATCAAGACTCGCGGCGAGCGTATCGAGCGGTATATTGATCGCTCGATCAGCATGTCCAGACGCATACTCTTCCGGCGTCCGAACGTCCACGAACTGCGAATAAGCCGCTTCGACCGCAGGTCGCGCTTCGATCGGCGATATTTCGCTGGCGCCCATTTTCGTCACGACCGAGGGCGAATCCGTTTTCTTTGTCGGAGCCGTCTGACAACCGGCAATGCCAAAGGCGATAAGTGCGATAGTTGCGATAATGATGCTTTTCATATCTCCTCTTTATTAAGAACTTTGTTTCGTTACAGCACAGGCCGTTTCCGATGACTCGGTTTCAAGCCCCGCTGCAATCCAGGCTGAAGTTCCACCCGTGACGTTGTAGATCTTCGCGAATCCCGCATTTTCAAGAATGCTCGTTCCCAAGCTAGACCGGTACCCGCCCTGGCAAATGACATAGGTCGGCACCGCTGGATCGAGCTTGTCAAAATCACTTGCAAGCTTGTCGAGCGGGATATTTACCGATTGCGCAGCGTGCCCATTCGCGTGTTCGGCCTGACGGCGGACATCGACGAATTGCAGAGATTTTTTGGTCTGTGTCAACTTGCTCACATCCTCAACGGAAACTTGTTCGATCTGCTTTTTATCGCCCGTGTAATCTTTTAGCAATATGAAACCGACGACCGATTCGTGTCCGACGCGAGCCAGCCGCATAAAGGCTTCATCGACCTGTTCAGGCGTATCCGCGACGATCGCGGTCCGCGTCCCGATAGGAATCATTGTCCCCGCCCAAGACGCGAACTGCCCGCCAAGGCCAATATTTATAGAGTTTGGCACGTGTCCGGCTCCGTACTCGGAAATCGACCGGACATCCAAAACGACGCCGTCGAATTTGTCGATCTCTTCAGTCAAAAGCTTTCGAGGCTTTTCAAGCTCGGCTAGAGAAGCTGAACCTTCGAGATTTTTCGCGGCGCTCTTCGGAAAATACGCTGGAACCTCGGGCTGATCGGCCGCGACGATCTTTACAAATTCCTCCTTGCTCATCGGCTGGAGCGCGTAGTTGAATTTACGCTGATTTCCGAGAGTCGACCAGGTTTCGTTCGAAAGCGATTTTCCGCACAAGCTACCTGCGCCGTGAGCAGGATAAACCTCTGTCTCATCCGGAAGAGGAAGGATCTTTTTATGAAGCGAATCGTAAAGCATGACGCCCATTTGCTCGGCGGTGAAGCCTTTTGAACCGATAAGATCCGGCCTGCCGACATCGCCGATAAAAAGCGTGTCGCCGGTGAACAGCTTCTTCGGTTCTCCGCTCTCAGCGGTATCTTCAGCAAGTATTGTAATGCCTTCAGGCGTGTGTCCCGGCGTTTCGAAAAACGTAAGATTGATCTTGCCGACATTCAGTTCGTCGCCATCTTCGACCTTATGAGTCAGGAATCTAGTATTGGCACGCTGTCCGTACACTATTTCAGCTCCAGTCTTCTCCGCCAGTTCAACGTGGCCGCTGACAAAATCGGCGTGTGAATGGGTTTCGATGACGTACTTGATCTTCTGACCGTTCGCTTCGGCCTCGTCGATATACTGCTGCACGTCACGCTGCGGATCGATGATCGCCGCTTCGCCGTCCGAACCGAGATAATATGACGCGTGTGAAAGACAACCTAAATAAAATTGTTTGAATTGCATAGCGGGCCTCCTGTTTCTAATGGACCGATATTAACAGAACTCTTACTATTTATTGATACCTTTTTCATTTTGATTCCACGGCATTCTAGCAAGCACCTTTCCCATACCGCATGTATTTGTAAGAGCCGAAAACATCAATCCGACGCCTATAAAAGCCGCGATCGGAAACAGGTGCGGGCTGACGAACAGGCCAAGCAGAATTCCTCCCAGAACAAACAGTCCGGCCGTGAAACTGACCTGCCGCTCAAGCGACCAAACTTTCGACTCTCCCTTTGTCACCGGTAGATTTGCACCCGACCAAGCAGCCATTCCACCGTCGATCACGTGGATATCCTTAAACCCTTTCTTCACCAGCTTGGTCGCGGCTTGCTGCGCCCGGTTTCCAGAACGGCACATCAAATAAACCGGTTTCGATCGGTCAATCTCAGCAGCATGCTTCTCAAAATTTGAAAGCGGCATCATCTTTGCGGCGGCTATCCGCTCGCTGTTGAATTCCGAAAATTCGCGGACGTCTATCACCTGGCATTCACCGCCGCTTTCCAAAAGCTCATTTATCTGATGTACCGTCACCTGATTAACTATCATAATTGAAAAACTGTCTCCAAAGCATTATACTTAATCTGTGAATAAGTATATAACTATATAGTTATATTGTCAACCATGAAAACAACCAACCATCGCGAAATGTCGGCTGAAGCTCTAAGTCTGGTAGCGGGAAGATTTAAGGTGCTTGCCGAGCCGCTCCGTTTGCAGATTCTGCAGGTGCTTGAAGTCGGCGAATCTAGTGTAACGGCGATAACAAATGCCGTCCGGTCCACGCAGCCAAACGTCAGCAAACACCTTAAAATCCTTCAGGACGAAGGTTTGGTAGCGAAACGAAGCGAGGGCAATTCGGTCTTTTACAGGATAGCGGACGAATCTGTTTTCGCCCTATGCGAGCTTGTGTGCGGGAGTCTGAAGGAAAAATTTACCGAGCGAAGTGTAATGTTCGGATAGATATGTTTCTGTTCGGGCACACTCAACAATAAGATCTTCGTTAAAAGTGGGACAACTTCTCCTTGCCGAATAATCTGAGATAAAGCCGATAAATGAATTGCAGAC
>JANNGV010000101.1:0-9709 GCA_031404055.1 Chloracidobacterium sp. | reverse complement strand
CCTTCGCCGCTCGCGACATCGGCAAAGGCGAGGTGCCCTGGGACGCCTACGTCTATGTAACCGACCCCGACGCTCTTGCAGAGGAGTTTGCCTCACAGCAACGTCGAGTTCTTTGAGTCTCTCCGAAACAACGACGACGGTTTGCGTGGGTTTGAGATAAAGAACGCCGATGGGTACATTCTATTCTTTGGAAGACCGCTTTCGTAGTTCGTGTTTTTTCGTGTTATTTTGTGGTAAAGATCATGCAAGAACCACGAAACAACGCAACAGTCACGAAAGTATGAAAAAAGAATTGTTACCCTCAGACCGTGAAGAGCTGCTAACCGAACTAAAGACGCGTTTTGAGAAAAACATGAACCGACACGGAGGTCTTGAGTGGACCAAGGTGCGTTCTAAACTGGAAGCCAATGCCGCAAAACTGTGGTCGCTCAGTGAAATGGAGAGGACCGGCGGTGAACCTGATGTTGTCGGGTTTGATAAGACGACGGGCGAATACATTTTTTATGATTGTTCAGCGGAAAGTCCCAAAGGCCGCAGAAGTCTTTGTTACGACCGTAACGCGTGGGAGTCAAGAAAGGAAAATAAACCCGAAAGTTGCGCTCTCGATATGGCAGCCGCCATGGGCATTGATCTTTTAACGGAAGAAGAATATCGAGAACTGCAGAAACTTGGAAATTTCGATTCAAAAACATCGAGCTGGATCACAACACCTGCTGATATCAGAAAACTCGGCGGCGCCATCTTTGGCGATTACCGCTTCGGCCGCGTTTTCATCTATCACAACGGTGCCGAATCTTACTATGCCGCCAGAGCCTTCCGTGGCTCGCTGAGGGTCTGATGATAGGTAATACGGGATTATTGAATTAAATGTAATCCATAACAAAGTTTATTTTTATGTATCTTGTTCGGGCATTGGCGGTGTGGCTGTTGATTGTTTTTGCCGAAAGCGTTCACGGCACGCTGCGGGAACTTTTTCTCGCACCGCTGATCGGAGATTTTGCGGCGCGGCGCATCGCGTTTTTCGTTGCATTGCTGGTGATTTTCCTGATCACATATTTTTTTATTCGATGGATTTCCGCACCGAATGTTAAATCACTGTTTGCTGTTGGCTTGATATGGACGATATTGATGACGCTCTTTGAATTCGGATTAGGGCATTTTGTCATGAACGATTCGTGGGAACGAATGTTTGAAGATTACGATGTTTCGCGCGGCGGACTGATGGGACTCGGACTTTTGTTTATGATTTTTGCGCCGTGGTTGGCGAACAAACTGCGAAATAAAAAATCACAGGTTTACGAAACACAGACTCCACTTAAGTGATTGTTTTGAGATCCATGCCACACCTTAATAAGGAATTTCACAGTGGTGCCCGAATAAGCTGGCTTCGGGCAGCGGTGCTTGGTGCGAATGACGGGACGATTTCGGTTGCAAGCCTTATCGTTGGCGTCGCCGCTGCCGGTGCTTCGCAAAGCAGCATTTTGCTAACTGGTGTGGCCGCACTGGTAGCGGGCACGGTGTCGATGGCGGCGGGTGAATATGTTTCGGTTCAGTCGCAGGCCGATACCGAAAACGCTGACATCGAGAAGGAAAAGCGTGAATTGCAGACCCAACCTGACATCGAGCTCGCGGAATTAGCCTCGATTTATGAAACTCGTGGACTTGACGGACCGCTTGCCCAGCAAGTAGCCGAAAAGCTGATGTCAACGGATGCTCTCGGGGCGCATTCACGTGATGAACTTGGCATTACGGATACTCTGCGGGCACGGCCACTCCAAGCCGCCCTCGCCTCCTCTATTTTTTTCGCTGTGGGTGCGATCGTACCGATTGGAGCCGCATGGCTGGCTCCTTTCGCCAGGATCGCTGAAGTTTCGTCTGCCTCCGCTCTTGTCACTCTAGTCGTTCTTGGTGGAACGGCCGCATACGCCGGCGGTGCATCTATCGCCAGAGGCTCAATTCGGGTTGCCTTCTGGGGTGCACTCGCTATGGGGCTTACAGCTGCAGTCGGAAAACTCTTCGGTGCGACATTATAGCTGAGGAAATTTTATTCAAAACAAGCCCAAATGAGTGGGCACGGCTATTATCCTAAAAAAACTCGGCGTCAGCGAATGCTCTGGTATCAAAAAAATGCGACTATGCCGCCGATTCTGACCGGCGGCATAGTCGCAAAATAAATTAAGCTTGTACCGGCGAAGCCGAGCTTCGCCGCAAATAGAGCGGCAAGCCGCTAGAGATCACGCCACGTCAAAGCGGTCGAGGTTCATTACCTTGTTCCACGCCTTCACAAAGTCATGGACGAACTTCTTCTGAGAATCCGCACACGCGTAAACCTCGGACAGTGCACGAAGCTCTGAGTTCGAACCGAAAACAAGATCGACGCGAGTGCCGGTCCATTTGGCCTGGCCGGTGTTACGATCGACGCCCTCGTAGGCTTCGTCGGCCTCGGATGTCGGCTTCCAGGTCGTATTCATATCGAGCAGATTGATGAAGAAATCGTTTGTCAGCGCACCCGGCCGGTCGGTGAAAACGCCGTGCTTTGCACCGTCATAGTTCGTGTCAAGGACACGCATACCGCCCACGAGAACGGTCATTTCAGGCGCCGTTAAAGTCAACAGGTTAGCCCTGTCGACCAGCATTTCCTCGGCCGGCGTTCTGTGATGGCCCTTCTTGTAGTTGCGAAACCCGTCCGCCTGCGGTTCGAGGTATCGGAACGAGTCCACTTCAGTTTGCTCCTGCGAAGCATCGCCGCGGCCCGGTTTAAATGGAAACGTCACCTCATGCCCGGCATTCTTAGCGGCCTTTTCGACGCCTGCACAACCGCCGAGAACGATCAGGTCGGCCAGTGAAACTTTCTTGCCGCTTTGATTGCCGTTAAAATCGTTCTGGATTCCCTCAAGCGTTCCCAGCACCGACGCTAATTGAGTCGGGTTGTTGACTTCCCAGGAGCTCTGCGGCTCCAGGCGAATTCGCGCACCGTTCGCTCCGCCGCGTTTATCGGAGCCTCGGAAGGTCGATGCCGAGGCCCATGCTGTGGACACCAGCTGAGACACTGTCAGTCCCGAATCAAGTATCTTGGCCTTGAGTGCGGCGATGTCCGCCGCGTCGATTAATTCGTGGTCGACGGCTGGAACGGGATCCTGCCAGATCAGCTCTTCCTCCGGCACTTCCGGGCCGAGATAACGGCCACGCGGGCCCAAGTCGCGGTGCGTCAGCTTGAACCACGCCCGGGCAAACGCGTCCGCGAATTCGTCGGGATTCTCGAGAAAACGTCGCGAGATCTTTTCGTACGCCGGATCCATCCGCATCGACAAGTCGGTGGTGAGCATGGTCGGCAGACGTTTCTTCGACGGATCGAATGCGTCGGGTATGGTCGCGTCGGCATTTTTAGCGACCCATTGTTGAGCACCGGCCGGGCTTTTCGAAAGTTCATATTCAAACCCGAACAGGTTCTCAAAATAGTTATTGCTCCACTTCGTCGGCGTGGTGGTCCAAGTAACATCAAGGCCGCTTGTGATCGTGTCGGCTCCCTTGCCCGTGCCAAAGCTGTTGTGCCAACCAAAGCCCTGTGCCTCAATGCCCGCTCCTTCCGGTTCGACCGCGACGTGATCGGACGGAGCCGCACCGTGTGTCTTGCCGAAGGTGTTGCCGCCCGATATCAGGGCAACGGTTTCCTCGTCATTCATCGCAATGCGCCCAAACGTATCCCTGATATCATGGGCGGCCGCGATCGGATCGGGATTGCCGTCCGGGCCTTCGGGGTTGACGTAGATCAGCCCCATCTGCACGGCGCCGAGCGGATTCTCGAGTTTGCGGCTGTGTATTTCTCCATCCGCATCGTCGTCCGACACGAGTACGCCTTGACCTTCAACGCCTTCCGAGCCGTGCTTATAGCGAACGTCGCCAGCCAGCCATGTAGTCTCGGCGCCCCAGTAAACATCCTGATCTGCTTCCCACACGTCCTCGCGTCCGCCGCCAAAGCCGAACGTCTTAAAATCCATCGTCTCAAGAGCGACGTTGCCGATTAGAATGAACAGATCGGCCCACGAGATCTTCCGCCCGTATTTCTGCTTTATCGGCCACAAGAGCCGGCGTGCCTTATCGAGGCTCACGTTGTCCGGCCAACTGTTAAGCGGCGCAAAACGCTGCTGCCCACGCCCGCCACCGCCGCGGCCGTCGCCGATGCGGTATGTACCCGCCGCGTGCCACGTCAGGCGAATAAACAGCGGCCCGTAATGGCCAAAGTCGGCCGGCCACCAATCCTGCGAGTCTGCCATCAGATCCGCAAGGTCCTTTTTCAGGGCGTCGTAATCTAGGGTCAAAAACTCCTTCGCATAATCGAAATCCTCGCCCATCGGATCGGACTTGCCTGAATGCTGACGAAGGATGTTCAAATTCAACATCTTCGGCCACCAATCACGGTTTGATCGGCTGCTTTCGGTCGTAAACTTTATCGCCCCGCTAGTGAACGGGCATTTGCTTGCACCGTTTGTCTCGTTATTTCCGTTTTCTCCCATAGTTGATCACTTCCCTTTTAATTTATTTTTTAAATCTCCCGATCTACTACACTCAGGACATAAGCCGCGCAGTGTAAGTTCGATCGATTCGGGTTCGAACCTCGATCGCTCGGCTGCTTGTTTGATCAGCGCGTTCGGAATAGTCAGATCCAGATCGACAAGTTTTCCGCAGTTGTTGCAGATCGCATGATCGTGCCGTGTCAGATTTCTGTCGTAGCGGGTCGCGTCGTTGCCGAAACTGACATCACCGATCAGCCCCTCATTTTTCAGATATCGCAGTGAATTGTAAACAGTCGCGAATGAAATGCCCGGACGAATACGGCGAGCGTATTCAAACACCTCGTTCGCCGTCAGATGCTCGTCCGCTTCCCGGATCACCTGGAGAACTGCCTGACGCTGCTTAGTTAATCCTAAACTTTCAATTTCATTCATCGCGAGCTTTGCTGGCTAAATTTGCAATTAGAATAGTTCCAATTCTAAAACGTGTCAAGAAGAAATTGACCTGGTGCGGCAATAGTTGAAGAAATCCATGGGAGTTTTTAAAAAGACTACTTCCGGGCAATTCCCGATCCGATCCTTTTGTTCCTTCTTATTCATCTTGTTCCGTGGTTTCGCTTTTTCTAAGCACCGTCATTTCACCGGTCAACCTGAGCGTGCGTAGTCCCGATGCATCCGTCGGAACTTTTCGCCCCTCCTTCCGTAAGGCTCATTGGAACTTCTCCAAACCATTTCAAAGGAGCTGAGAATGACATCGGCAAAGACTATCGGCCGGACATTTGGCGTCCTTCTGCTTCTACAGGCTGCTATCGGATCGACGGTGAATTTCGGATTGCTTGGCACCGCGATAACCGGTCCGCCGGGTTTCCTGACAAACGCTGCCGCCTACTCGACCAGGATGAGCCTTGCAGCGCTGCTGATGATCTTGGCCGGGTTTATATCGGTAGGCCTTTCGACCACCGCATGGCCCGTCTTTCGCCGATACAGTTCTCGCGCCGCCCTCGCGTACGTCGCAATTAGCGGCGCGGGGCTTGCCGTTGCGGCTGTTGAGAGTGCGGCGATAATGTCGATGCTGTCCCTGAGCCAGGAATATGCGAAAGCGGCGACACCCGATGTAAGTCAGTTTGATCTCGCGGGAACTGTCGTTCGCTATGCTCGTTACTGGGCACATTACACGCATCTGCTAACCGGAAGCGGCACGCTGTTTCTGGTTTACACAACCCTTTTTCGATTCGGCCTCGTACCGCGAGCACTGGCCGGGATCGGTTTAGCCGCCATTCTGCTTCAGATGACGGGACTTGCATTGCCATTTTTCGGCTATCGCGTGAACTTCTATCTGCTTGCCCCGATGGGCCTGTGCCACCTCGCCCTTTCGATCTGGCTTGTCGCGAAAGGCTTCCGTGATCCGGATCGCGACGCAGGCGTTGAAGAGATCAAACACGACATCTGACCGTCGCCAGGAGCTACCGCCCGTCTCAAGAGATGTATAATCGTGTGCATCAAGGTCATGCCTACTGACGCGAAGACAAAACTCATCCGCATTCTCCAAAACGCCTACTCAGGCGAAGTTGAAGGCGTGGCTCTCAGCCGGAAGAGGCATTCGACGGTGGATACATCCGCTCGAATTCGGGGTCGCCGTGCAGTATTGCAAGGTCCGGATCCTGACGTGTCCAGACCGGATTGCGATAACCTGCTTCCCAGGCTTTCGTAAGGGCGATCATCGCGTCCTTTGGGTTGTTCATTTCGCAAAAGGTGCATGCGACGTTGTACAGGATCATCGTGTCGTCCGGACGCAGGGCGATTGCCAGATCATTCTCTCGTTTTGAGTCGTCCAACCTGCCTTGGGAAGCATAGTCAGCAGCGAGCAAAACTCGGACGCGGGCATCCTCCGGGGTCTTTTTCACCTGGGCCTCGTATATTGCGATCTCGCGATACACGTAGTTATTCAGCGCTTCCTTTTTCCCAAGGGCGCCCAGTGCGTTACGTATTGGAATCGTTGTGTTGTAGTTTTCACCGGAGTGAGCCAGGGCCTCCTCCATTATGTCCACGAGATTCTGATATCGGCCGCCTTCAAAAAGTGCTCGGCCCAATAGATGGTAGCCGCCATCAATATCGGGATCGCGTTCAAGCGCCAAGCGAATCTTATCGACGGCTGCATCGTAACGGCCTTCAGCAAAATCAAGCCATGCCTCCGCACAGCGTATCTCGGGCGCATCCTGGCCGGTTGCGATCGCCTTTTGCGTTGCCGCGTGGACCCGATCGATCCACTCCTGCTTCCGGTCGTAGTAATAGTAAAACTGGGCGGAGACGTTTGCGATTGCGGCGTGAGCAACCGCAAAGTTTGGGTCGAGTGAAACCGCGCTCTCGAACATCTGCAGGGCAAACTGCATATCCTGCCGGCCGACCCGGCGGGCAAAATTCCTTCCCCGAAGGTAGAGATCGTATGCATGGAGGTTATCGGTCGGCTTTGCGGCAAGGGCCTCCTGTTCCTGCGGCGATAGCGTGATGCGCAATGCGGCAGCAATCTTCGATGCGATCTCGTCCTGCATCTCAAACACATCCGCCATTTCGCGGTCGTACCGCTCCGACCACACTGGGAAATCGGTTGCCGCGTCAACCAGCTGAGTGTTGATTCGCAACCGTGTTCCCGATCGGCGCAGACTGCCGGTCAGCACATAAGAAGCGCCGAGCTCGTTACCGACCTGTCCAGCCGTCACCGATTTGTCGCGATAGGCAAGCACCACGGCCCGCGAGAACGTCTTCAGCCGCTTGATCTTGGAAAGTTCGGTGGTAATGTCCTCGGTTATTCCGTCGCGGAGGTATTCGTCCTCTTTCATTCCGCTCAGATTCTCAAAGTAGAGGACGGCAATCGAGTGCTCGTGGACGGCCTGCGGCGCCCGCGTGCTGTGGATCGAACTCGATTCGCCTGAGTGCTGCCCCGAACTAAGGTCGCGCTTTAACCTCTTTAAAGCTGTCTTCAGGTCAGCGGCGTTCTGATACCGCAGGTCGCGGTCCTTTTCCAGTGCCTGCCCGATTATCCTTTCGAGCTCCCGCGGAAGTGTCAAATTAAGTTCGGTCACGGACTTCGGGGTTTTATTCAGAATGGAGTCGAAAACCATGGCCGACGTATCGCCCGGAAACGGCAGTGACCCGGTCGCCATTTGATACAGGACCGTGCCGAAAGAAAATAGGTCCGTTCGCGAATCGGTGACCTCACCGCGGGCCTGTTCGGGCGACATATAAGCTATGGTTCCCATCATCGCGCCGGCGGAAGTCAGGCCTTCGACAGCAATTGCCGTCGGTATATTAGATGACGCATCTGGTTTCTGCCGATCTATTTTTGCCAGGCCAAAGTCCAGTATCTTCGCCTGGTCGCGAGAGGTTACAAAAATATTTGCCGGCTTCAGATCGCGATGAACAATGCCTTTAGAGTGTGCGGACTCAAGAGCGTCGACGATCTGCGTTCCAAGCCTCAAGACCGAATCGATATCCAGCGGCCCGCGTCGAATGCGGTCTTCAAGCGACTCGCCGTCCAGCAGTTCCATTACGATAAAATGCTCGGACTCGTGCTGCTCGATGCCATGGATAGTGCAGATGTTCGGATGATTGAGCGATGAGGCAGCCCGGGCCTCCCGCTGAAAACGCTGCAGCAGATTCTCGTCGCGTGCCATCGCGGGCGTCAGAAACTTTAACGCGACGTGACGCCCGAGGTTCGTGTCTTCGGCTTCGTACACGATACCCATCCCGCCCTCGCCGAGCTGCGAGGTGATGTGATAGTGCGAGATGGTCTTTCCAAGCATATAAATGCCTCCGAAATCGTAAATAGTTTTGGTGAATGAGTCTGCACAGTATATATTTGGAAATTGGTTTAACGCAATGTTTCCGTTGAAAAAAAGTTCCAATCATGCGCCTCAAAGCCGCAAAATCACGCCTATCACCGCGAGGCAAAACCTTATTCGCATTCTCCAAAACGCCTACTCCGGCGAGGTGGCGGCGGCGTATGCCTATCGCGGGCATTGGATCTTTGAAGGATTGCCCGGAGAAGGAACAGATCAAAAAGATCGAGGCCGAGGAATGGGACCACCGGCGGCGGGTTGGCGAGTGGCTGGAAAAACTCGATGCAAAACCGCGGCCCGTTCGTGAGAAGGTTTTCTGGACCGTAGGCCGCACCCTCGGTTTCACCTGTCACCTCTCCGGCTGGTTCATGCCGATGTACTTCGCCGGGCGGCTTGAAAGTCAGAATTCCGCTGAATACGAGGAAGCCGCCGCCTTCGCAATAGAACTAGAAATGCACGATTGCGTAGAAGACCTCCTCGACATGGCCCGCGTCGAAGTCGAACACGAGGTCTTCTTCCGCGAAACCGTCGCCGGCCACCGCCTCCTGCCCATCATGAAACGCGTCTTCGGCTGGAGTTAGGTTCTCGCCGTGCCAGAACCGGGAGCTATAGCGACTGGGTTCTTGCGATGCGGTCGAACTACGACTAGGCGCGTTTCGCGGCGCATAGCCACGTCCTTTAGGGCGTGGTATGGATCCCCCAAGGATTCTTCAGCCCGCTTCAGCGGGCTTATGATTTCCGGCTTAAGCCAAAGAAAAAAGGACGTTCAAACGCCCTTATGAATCGTTTCCCGAATCAATCCACGCCGTGAACGACGTGGCTATGTGCCCTTCGGGAAAACAAGAAACTTTACATCCGAACTAGGTATGCATCATCTGAATTCTGCATCTGGTATACAATATTCCCGCTATGAGCTTCATCCAAAAATTTGTTTCCGCGGTTTTGCCGAAACGCTGGTTCGACGCGATGGAAAAAGATTCACGAGCGTGGAGAGTAAACTGCAAATGTGGACACAGCAATTCGTTATGGGATCTGGGCGGCATGCGCGGCAAGAACGCAGGCAAGACGTATTGGAGAAGAAAATGCGAGAAGTGCGGACAAAAAGTCGTGGCACGTTATCTCGTTAGAATCGGATATTTGAGGTGCGTCTCCTCGGCGGAGATTTTAGTGCGCTTTGGCAAAATCCAGAAAAAAGTTAAGCTAGAATCGCAATTATCGCCGGTCAGACCCCGACCCCCGACCCGGTGCGGAAACGGACATACGGCAAGCTTTTTTTTTACAGACATCTCTATCTCAATGCTGTAAGATTAGACTAAACATTGTCAGAAACTTTGCCGCTGAAACACGGTCCTTAGAAGGAGG
>JANNGV010000100.1:0-4407 GCA_031404055.1 Chloracidobacterium sp. | reverse complement strand
TCCGCGTCATCCTCGTTACGCAAATGCAGTACACCGTTCTCCGCGTCAATAACTTCGCCGCGATACATGGCCGCAGTGCCGCAATTCACGTCAATCTTCTTGCCAACCAACTGTTTTAAAAGCTCTTCCATAGTTGTGGGCTTCCCCCTTCCAATGTTTTTATCCTCACATATTTTACAGAATTTTCCTCCAAACGCTAATCGTTCCCGGATTCGTTCAGGATGACCGATTCGCAGCCTTTAATCGGTCAGTTTGCGGATTTTTGTTGACTTTGTTTGATGATTGTTATACATTGTTAGCTACTCGACTGAACAAGTCGCGTCACCACATTCCCAGTTCACAGGCCTGCATTTCCAAAATCTCTACCTTTCCCGGAGCAACAAATGAAAAAATTCTGGATCCTTCTGATGGTTGTCGCGGTTGGTGTGTCCGCGGTTTCGTTGATGCCTTCCAAAACCGAAGGCCGCAAATCGAAACTTAAGAAAGCGCAAAATCCGATTGCAAACCGTTATGTCGTCGTTCTTGATCAGATTAGACTCGAAGCCGAGCGTGCATCCTCCGATTCCTCGGCGAACCAGTTGGCTGCTAAACACGGCGGCTCAGTGGACAAAGTATTTAACTACGCCGTAAAAGGTTTTTCCGCCGAGATGTCTGCAATCGAAGCTGAGAACATGAGCAACGACCCGCGGGTTCTGTTTATCGAAGAAGATTCTGAAATTTCAATTGAAGCGACGCAGACGAATGCGACGTGGGGACTGGACCGGGTGGATCAAAGAAGCGTGCCGCTGAATACCGCTTACAATTATGCCGCTACCGGCAACGGTGTTCATGTTTATGTGCTGGACACGGGAATCAGACCTACGCACAGTGAATTCGGCGGACGTGCAACCGCTGACTTTGACAGCATCTATGACGGCCAAAACGGGATCGATTGTCATGGCCATGGAACGCACGTTGCCGGCACTGTCGGCAGCACAAACTACGGAGTAGCGAAGAACGCACGCCTGCACGGCGTCCGGGTTCTCGGCTGCAACGGTACAGGTACCGTGGCGACCGCTGTAGAAGGAATCGACTGGGTCACGGCAAATCACATTTCTCCGGCAGTGGCAAATATGAGCCTGGGTGCGAACACGTCGGAATTGCTCGACTATGTTGTGCAGAGCTCAATCGCGTCGGGCGTGACCTTCGTGGTCGCGGCCGGAAACTCGAACATCGATGCGTGCCAGGTTTCACCCGCACGTGCTCCGAACGCGATCACGGTCGGAGCATCCGATATTTCCGATTCCAAGGCGGATTTTTCGAATTACGGAAGCTGCGTTGACATATTTGCACCCGGTGTCGGCATCACTTCGGCGTGGAGCTGGAACAACACCGCGACAAACGTTGCCAGCGGGACTTCGATGGCTTCGCCGCACGTAGCGGGCACAGTCGCGTTATACCTTGAATCGCATCCGAATGCTACGCCTGCCCAGGCCGCCAATGCCGTTCTCGGCGACGGAACTTACGGTATTATGAATGGAATAGGTACGGCTTCGCCGAATCTTATACTCTTTACCGATCCGCTTGCCCCAACCGCTGGCGAAGCGTCGATCTCCGGATCGGTGACATCGAACACGGGGCGCGGCATGAAGGGCATAACAGTCACGCTTCAGAATGCATCGGCCTCCGAGTTCAGGTCCGCGGTAACAAACGCATTCGGTTATTACACTTTCGATAATCTTGAAGTCGGCTCGTTCTATGTCTTGAGCGTGGAGAACAAGCGATATCATTTCTCGAACAGTCCGTTTGCCTTCACGTTGAACGAAGATCTGGCATCCGTTGCCTTTGTCGGAACACGTCGTTAGCATCATTTGGAGCTTCGTCCGCATTGTTGACGTTAGTTAGTTATCTAAGAAACTCACATTGTTCACCGGCCTGTTTGCGAAAAGCGAACAGGCCTTTTTGCGCCCTCGACGGCCCGGAACCCCTTGGCGTTAAAAAATATTTCAGAGGCATATTTAGCTAATAGGAAATAGGACCGCCTATATGTTGTGTAACCCAGTGTACACAACACTAATTACTGTGTTTTAACGTCCGGTTATTTGCCGACGTCTAAAAGCGAAAGCACCGCCGTCGCCATCTCGCTAAAAAGTTGAATTAAAAGGGTTTACTTTCACGAAGACTTGTGCAACGATTCGCGTATTCACGTTTTTTCGGTGCTGCCGCCGGCAGAAATTTTCTGCCGCGTTACGTTCTACCTCGACGTTTGTCGAAAGGCGGGAGCTAACGGTTGCGGTCATTTCAATGTTTACTCTCTTTGCTAATTGCACGCTGCTTTTATGGAACGAAGCCCGGATTGTACATATCTTGCAAAAAAGGAAGAAAGTATCGTCTAAAAGGACAGTGACAAAATTTCCATATGGTTGTGTCGAGTATCGTACACAACGCGTATATACACTGTATTCCGGCATAAATGCAACGCTCAGGCTCTGTAAATAAACGACTTAGATTAAGCATCTCGGCCGTTATCCGGAAAAAAGTGTTTACTTTCAAACAGAGTTATGTTAAAACTTCGCTTAAGCAATTTATTAACTGTTTGTAACGCACCGGCACATTCCGCTGCTTGCAATTTTTTTTGACTATTGATCGCCGCGAATCGGTCGATGAACTGATTTCGCGGCTTCTTTCTGTTCCATTCTTTTAAGGCAAAGGATTTGTGGAACTTTGACTACATTATTCATTTAGGAGTTAAACATTTGCCGTTGTTCGGTATTGAACTTGAGAGAGAGGAGTTATCAAACTTATGAAGACCCACATTAAGATTAAATCGGTACGAAATGTTATCGGCAATGCATTTGCCGGACTTTTCGTACTTTGTTTTTTTGCATTCGCCATTTCCGGACAGGCACCGCCTGTTGCGACTCCGGCTCAGGAAAATATCCCGACCGGCGCTTTTATCATCCCGATGGACAATTACCATCAAGGGAATAATTCTCTAACTACTTTCAATTTGAGGGCATATGGGCTTGCCAATTTGCTCCTTCAAAACGACATTCCCGTGAAATGGGCGATAAAGCCGGGCAAAGCAAAAGATGACCCGGATTTCACGGTTTCTTTTACCCGAATTCAGGGCTCCCCAACCGGTGACCCCAGCGGCACGAACGTCGCTTTCTCGGGCGCTCCGTTTATTGTTATGCCGGAATATGCTCCGGTCGTGCTTACCTTGCTGGGAACATTTTCGGATGTCACGGTTTACAGAACGACGCAGGATAAACTGATCGACATTAGATACACTCTGACGCACAAACCGAAAGTCGCCATCGGTCCTGACGGCGGAAACTTCGGCACCGGCGTTCATCAGAATATTATGATTGCGGCCGGTATGAGCGATTATTTCAAGTCAGTCACGGACGACCTAATCAATTCGAGCTCGTGCTTTTCGCTGGCGACGCAGGCCCATTCCACTGATCCGACTTTTGTGAACCTGTACAGACAGTTCACGCAGAGCGGCGGCAACCTGCTCCTGCAGTGCGCGTCGATCAATACATTTGAGAACAATGCACTCGGACATTTTCAGACAACCAATCCGGGCTATTCGGTGTTCGGCACAAATGCCCCTGCAAACGCGGTTGATACGACACTTATCTACCCTGCCGGTGCGATGCCGTTCAATCAATTTATCGGCATTCTGGCCAATCAGGACGGTGCTATAACTGAATATGCTTATGCACCCGGCGGCGGTCCGGCCAACGGCAATCTGGTTTCAGTTCGCAACAGCGATCCGCATTCGGAAAAGTTTGTCGCGACGGTATCGCAGCTTAACGGAACGAGCCAGGCCGGTGGCGTCGTATTCGAACTCGGCGGACACGATTACACACGAAACAATACGGGTGCGTCCAACATAGCAAAGCTTAACGGTCAGCGTATGTTTCTGAACGCTATTTTTGTTCCGGTCACGCGTCCCACGGCTTGCGGATTCGAGCAACCAAGAGTTTTGGGTTACAAATCGGTCCGCAGAATTGTTAATCTCAACGGCGGCCTGCCGGCTTCCGGCGACACGGTTCGCTGGACGATCGACTACATCAACAACAGTCCGGTCGCGGTTTCCGGCTTCCAGATCAGGGACATTATTGAACCGAAACTTACACTGGTCCCCGGATCGAATACGGTAACCGTCACTTCCGGCGGAGCTACCGCTTTCAGAAATCCTGCCTATGACGGTGCCGGCAACGATATAACGTCCGATCTGCTGCTGCCGGGAGCATTCCTGCCGGTTAACGGCCGGATTCAGGTTACGGTTGATACGGTAATCAAGTTCCAGGCCGACGGAATCACCCCGCTGGACTTCGGAACCGTGCTTATGAATCAGACGATCGCGAGTGGAAGCAATCTGGTTAGCACAACGAATTCCGATAATATTGATGCCAC
>JANNGV010000099.1:0-4633 GCA_031404055.1 Chloracidobacterium sp. | reverse complement strand
GGATATTTGGGCCGAGTGGTCGACCGTCGAACAAACAGCCCGGTTCAGCAGGGAAGAAGGCGATCTGGGGCCGATCTACGGATATTTATGGCGTTCGTTTGGTGGTGATTATCCACGGATGAACGGCGTTGACCAGATCGCAAGGCTTATCAAAGAGATCGAAACGAATCCGAATTCGCGGCGGTTGATAGTCACGGGCTGGAACCCGGAAACGTGCGACGATGTTGCCCCTGCCGCCGTGCCATACGCTGTTTCAATTCAAGGTGGAGAGCGGCAAGACGCTTCATTGCCAGCTTTACCAACGCAGTGCGGATGCATTTCTCGGCGTGCCGTTCAATATCAGCAGCTATGCGTTGCTAACTCATCTGGTCGCGAATGTTTGCGGCCTCGATGTTGGTGAGTTTATCCATACCTTCGGCGATCTTCACATCTATTCTAATCATCTTGAACAGGTTGATGAATTGCTCAGCCGCGAGCCTTTGGCATTGCCAAAATTAGAGTTCGTGAATGCGGGCGAATTGAAAGGGCTTAACGGTTTGCTCAATTTCAAATTTGAGAATTTGAAATTAGAGAATTATCAGTCGTACGGCAAGATCGCGGCACCCGTCGCAGTTTGAAACGATTTCTTTACATACATATATTTTATACGTACAATCTTAACAGATGATCACTTGGGATGAAGAAAAACGTGAAAAAGTGATCAAAGATCATCGCGTTGACTTAGGCGAGATCGACGATTTGTTCGAGGATGCGTACGGACTTTACCTGGAGGATTTTGAACATTCCACCGAATCAGAAGCACGCTTTAATGTGATCGGAATGACATCAAGGTACGGCTTGCTTTTTGCGGCTTATGTTTATGCAAGTGAAAACGAGATTCGTTTAATAACCGCACGTCGCGCCGAAAACTGGATGGTCAGGGAATATGAAAAAAATAGAAAAAGATTTTGAATATCTCGAAACGCCGCCCGAATTTTTGAAGCGAGGTATGAGGTTAATCACCCGGCCGAAAAGCCTTGAAAGAGCTTTGAATGCCTCTCGCGACATGAAAAGCCGCATCACGATCTATCTTGATGCCGATATAGTCATTAAGTTCAAGGAGATAGCGGAGGTAAAGGGTGCGGGATATCAGACGCTGATAAATGACGCCTTGCGTTCCATTGTCGACGATATGGCGGAAGAATCGGCGAAAGAGAACCTAAAAGAAGAACTTCTCAAGGACAAAAAATTCCTTCGCAGGCTTAAAGCGGCAATGTCGGTTTAACCAGACTAATTATTTCTTAACGATCGAATACTCGATCCTTCGATTAATGAACTTTCCCTGATCGGTGCTGTTGTCGGTTTTCGGTTTGGTCGCTCCGTAGCCTCTTGTCTGAAGCGCCTCGCTTCGAACACCGAACTCTACGAGCTTCGCTTTTACGGCAATTGCCCGTTTATCAGAAAGCGTTTGATTAGACTCGGCTCCGCCGACGTTGTCCGTATGCCCGCCGATCTCCAGCACGACATCAGGCCCCACACGCTTTATAAACCCGGCTGCCTTTTGAAGCGCGGCGAGCCGCTCTTGCGGGACATCAAATTTATTGCTGTCGAAATTAACGATCAGAATGTTAAGCGCCCTGACCAAATCTTCGACCGTAAACGGATTGTTGAGACCATCAAGAGCTGAATTGTGACAGCGTTCGGCTTTATCGACCTCGCCGAGACCAATCTTCAAACAATCTTCACCCGCTTTGAGCTTAATTTCTGTACATCGGGCAGTTATCGGTTCGGGCGTAACGCCAGCTTCGCCAACAACCTCCTGTGTTTTGCATTCATAATTCGGATGCAAAATTTTTATTGACCGGCGGCCCGGTTTTAAATTCTTGAGTATTGTCGAGTCGCCATCGCTGTAACCCCATTGCTGGTCATCAACCAATATCCTGCTTCCGGTCGGAGCAAGCCTCACGGTTGCTTCAAAATTGGTATCGCGAAGCACAAAGAACAGTACAAATAGTAAGACCGCAGCGGCGAACAGGAACATGCTAAAAAGCCCGGCACCGACCCAAACCCAGCTTGGAACGCCGCCTTTTTCTTCCTGTTCTTTTTTCTCCTGAGCGGCCTTTTCGGTCGGTGTCGGCGGAAGATTTTGATATTTGGACCGTTCGGCCTCGGGAAGGCGAAAATACGGCGTCGTCTTGTCGTAACCGCCGCCTCCTCCGAAATCTTCGGGTGCCGAGCCGAAATCCGCCGGCGATACGTTTACGTTGGCGTTTGTTACTCCCCAATCAGGTGATTGTGGAATTTGCGATTGCTGTGAGCCGGGAAGAAAAGTTTTCCCATAATCCTGGTTATCGGTATCAATCGGCCTAATATTTGTTACGGTTTTGCCCCAATCGTCGCCAGCCGGCTGCTTCGGAAAGTTATAATTGGTCTTATCCCAATCATTCTGACCGCCGCCATCAGCTGCAATATTGATGTTCGGCGTGGTTTTTGAGAAATCGTCGGGCGGTGGCGGTCCCGGTATTTTCTTGTCTTCACTCACAGCTAATACGCTCCTTAGAGGCGACGGAAAATGCGTGCCAGATTTGCGATATTATCACAAAACCCGCGCACCTGTTATTTGATATTTGGTGGCTGTGCGTTTTTGGTGCGGATGCTTATGCCTTCATCGGCAACGAGAAATACTTTGCGGACGTCATAGGTCGAAGTGTTAACAGGAAGATATGAAAGCAGATATCGATTCCGGCGAAGTTCGTCGCAGATAAATTTGGCAGCGGTCTGGGCTTCGTCGATCGGAAAGATTTTCCCGCCGGTGCCTTCGGTCAGTTGGGTGATAACGGCGCCGGCCTTTGGCTGGTCGCGGCGATAAGAGCCACCGGTGCGGTCCGGGATCTGGAGAGCGTAAACCGTAATATTTTGATTTTGCAGTTCCGCCAGTACCTTGTCGAAACTGGAATTGCTGCCACGATCAAGCCCGTCGCCGATGACAACAACGGCAGTTTTGCGGGTTCCGGGCATCAAGGGCAGGAGAATTTCGCTGATCGTCGAGCTTAGAGCATCGAACAAAAAGGGATTTCCTTTCTTTCGAAACGTCGCAAGAGATTTTTCCATCTTCTTTGCGTCGTCGGTCCATTCCTGCACGATCTCGGCCTTTTCGTCATAAGCAAGCACAAAAAGCTGGTCGCCATCGAAGATCTCGTAGGCAAACTCCATCGTCGCCCGTTTCAACTTTTCGATGTCGGTAGGAAGAGTCTGAGAATTATCGACGAGTAAAACGATCTTTGACGGGGACGGATCGTAGCTAAAGCCTTTAATCTTTTGCTCGATGCCGTTCTCATATAGATAAAAATTCTCTATCTTGAGGGGATCCGTTTTGTTATCTGTACGTGACGCTGTGACGCTCAGAATCGAGCCTTCCAGGTCCGATGCACGAACGCTATGGCGCGATTGAGAGTAAGCGAATGTGACCAAAATCATCAGGCACAGGCTAGAACTCAGCAATCTTGCGGCCAACGTCTTCATCTTATTCTTTCTTCGCGGAACTATCGGCTTTTGGTGCGGCGGACGCATCGCTTTTCGAGTTGGATGCACCATCGGCCTTTGCGGTTGATTCAGCGGCCGAAGTTTTTTCACTTTTTTCCGACTTCTCGCTTGTCGAACTTTTCTCGCCGGTATCGGACTTGTCTGCTGATGGGCTTTTTTTCGCGGCGTAGTCGGTTATATACCAGCCCGCCCCCTTAAACTGAAATCCCGAAAGCGACACCTGCTTTTCAAGCTTTCCGCCGCATTTTTCGCATTCTATTAGAGCTTCCTCGGAGATGGACTGTCTTTTTTCAACATGCGTTCCGCATTTCTGACATTGATATTCGTAAATAGGCATAAATTACAAAGGCGAAGTTTCCACTAACTTTATATATGTATTATAAGCGAATTTTTCCGCAATTGATCGCTTCAACCGCAGTATGTATTCAAAGCTCATTGCTTCCCCGGCTTTTTATCTTCTTGTTCCTCTTTCTTCTTGCTCCGTGGTCAGTCTTCTTTCTCAAATCCTAATGCGAGAACGAACCACGGAAGAAGATGAACAGGAACGAACAAGAGGAGAAGAGACAAGGTGACAATATGATCAATATTTACCAGTTTGCCGGCGTGTTCACGGCAACCTCGAGAGTATGTTCAGCCAGGAAACGCTCAGCGTCGATGGCGGCCATGCAGCCGGTGCCGGCGGCGGTTACAGCTTGGCGATAATACGAGTCCTGTGCGTCGCCGCAGGCGAACACGCCTTCGATATTCGTCTTCATCGTTTTGCCTTCGGTGACCAGGTAGCCGACGCTGTCCATATCCAGCTTTCCTTTGAACAGATCAGTATTCGGTTTGTGCCCGATGGCGATAAACACGCCCTGGGTCGGAAAGGTCGTAGTCTCGTTCGTTTTGTTATTATAAAGTACGACGCTCTCGACGCCCGTCTCTTTTGCTCCGTGAATCTCCTTAACGTCTGTATGTGGCGGCTGCACGAGTGGGGCCTGGACACGGCCGGCACGCTGCGCTGGATCGAGCAGGCGCTGGACCTGGGCATCAGCAGTTTCGACCACGCCGACATCTACGGCAGCTACGGCGCCGAGGCGCAGTTCGGCGAGGCGCTGGCGCGCGCGCCGGC
>JANNGV010000098.1:0-1741 GCA_031404055.1 Chloracidobacterium sp. | reverse complement strand
CAAGACCTTTCCTCGTTCAGCCGCATCTTCTCGGCGATTGCACGGTGAAGAGTTAATGAGAAAAAATCAATAAAGTTGCTCACACCGACATTCTACCAGAAATCGCTGCCCTTGATCGTTACTTCGCAACCAATTCGTTTGCTAATTCATTCGCATCATAAATCTTCCGCAAGACCTCTAAAATTCCGGCCGAATGAACGCCGACGGCACGTGAGCCTTCGGCTTCTTCGATGTACCAATAGCGGTTTGAAAGCTTCTGGATGTTACTGTCGAAATTGAGGCCGACGATCTCGCCGTTTCGGTTGATGACGGGCGAGCCCGAGTTGCCGCCGATGGTGTCCGCCGTGTAAACAAAATTTAGCGGCGTTGAGAGATCGATCTTATCCCGGCGGTCTTTCAGGCTCGGCGGCAGATCGAATGGTGACTGTTCGTTGAAGCTTAGAGCGCGGTCGTAAAGGCCGAAAAATGTCGTTCTATACGGAACGAGCGTGGTGTCTTCGTCATAGCCTTTTACGATGCCGTAACACAGCCGCAGCTGCGAATTTGCATCCGGCGGTATGCTTTTGCCGTAGACGGCAAACCGGGCCTGAGCAATCTTGGTGCCATTGGCGGTCTCAACATCGGTGATGTTCTTTTCATTCCAGGCACGAAGTTCACGCGTTACGGGTTCGACACGCCGGGCCAGCGTGACCATCGGATCGGTCGATTTGGCGATGGCGTCCGCACCGCCGTCGAGAAGTGCTTTACGTGCAGCCGGATCGATCAGCTTTGTCTCGCGAACGGCACGGCGGGCGACTTCGGCAGGTTCCGCATCGCCTAGCGCGGCCTTGATAAACTGATCGTTCGGACCCAAAACCTTTACGGCGTCTTCAAACCAGGCGACTAGGGCCGCTTCTTCCATTTCGACGTAGATCGGAGCGGGCGATAGCAGCGAGGTTTTAAATGCATCAAGCCGTGTGTCGCGATATTCCGGATAGCGTTTGTCGTTCGGTTTGGCGGTTTCGATTTGATAATTGACGAGCTGAGCGGCAATGGCCGACAGCCGCGATGCCGCCAGGCTTGAGAAGGCAAGCCGCTTGGACATCGCCGGAAGCTTTTCATAGGCGGCCGCAATATTCGCCCACGCGGGCGCATATTGTGTATCCAGTTCCGGCTTTTGAGCAAGCCTGCCGCGAAGCTCTTTTTCCTCAGCCTCTTTGCGGGCGAAATTACGCGGATTCAACAAGCCTTCTTGCTGGCCGTCAAGCCGTTTCAAAGAGTTTGCAAACGAACGCATTCCCGGAAAGGCTTGGCGAAGCTGTTCGGCCCCGAGCTTCGAATAATTTTCCAACGCCTTTCGACGTGTTTCCCAGATCTGTTTTTGCAGTGGGTTGCCGACATCACGCTGATAGCCAAGCTGTGCGACGGTCAGCAGACGTGCTGTAGATCCTGGATATCCCGAAACAACGATAAATTCGCCATCCTTCGCACCGGTTTCAGACCATTTGAAATAAGCGGGCGTTTTGGCGGGCTGGCCATTCTCGTAAGCTCTCAGAAACGTGAAATCGAGGTCGTGCCGCGGAAAAACGAAGTTATCGTAATCACCGCCGAAGAATGCCGCCTGCTCTTCCGGTGCCATTACAAGACGGATGTCCGTGTAACGCTTGAAGCGGTAAAGCCAGTATTCACCGCCGCTGTAAAACGAAATTACCTCGCATTTCAGGCCGGTGGCCGGACCGCAGTCTTTTTCGATACCGGCAAT
>JANNGV010000097.1:0-9851 GCA_031404055.1 Chloracidobacterium sp. | reverse complement strand
TACAGGCAGAAACTCAAGAGGTAGCGCGAGTGTTTCTTCCGCAGAACATTGCAACGGCAACACACTTCCTACCTGTAGTGTTTCGGCCTTTGAAACAAAAAAGCCTCCGGCGAGTGCCGAAGGCCTTTTGTTCAGATACTTTAAGTATCTAAAATTAGTAGCGATTTCGGCCACCGCCGCCACCGCCGCCATAACCACCGCCACCGCCACCGCCGCCGTATCCACCACGGCCGCCACCACCACCACCACCGCCGCTGCGGCTTTCCTGTGGTTTAGCTTCGTTGACTTTCAGTTCGCGGCCGTCCAGCTCTTTGCCGTTCAGGGCTGCAATAGCATTCTCGCCTTCTTCTTTCGAAGACATTTCGACAAAGCCGAATCCGCGTGAGCGTCCGGTTTCGCGATCTTCGATGATGTTTGTCGATTCTACGGTTCCGATTTCGCCGAATACCTGTTCCAGATCCGATGTTGACGTGTTGAAGGAAAGATTTCCTACGTAAAGTTTCATTGACATAATAATTGTACCTTTTCCCTAAAGAGGGAATTTCAAAAGAAGCGTCGAATCTGAATGGCTTTACTAGAAAGGATTCGGTTCGGATGCTCAAAAAAACGAGCGGCTTCTGCAACTAATAACCAGCCTGCTCTCGAACTACCCAAAAAACCGTCTTTGACGAGCGCGTCACTATAGACGCGAGAGAAGGATTAACGTAATTGATAATGCACGGTTTACCAGGCGATTGCAAGCGCCCGTTTAACGGGCATACCGATTTCAATTTCTGCGGCATCATACATTTTTGTATTGGCTGAATCCGGAAGTTGTAAATCCTCGAAAGACATTCCGATTCACTCAACTAACTTTGGACTTGCACATTTTCGCGTTGCATGTAAATTCTTGTTGAATTCCGTATGAATTAAAAGTAAGATCACTCGGTATAATTTTCAGATCATTTGTGCAAACATTCTTTGTTTGAATAGTTCACGGAATTCCAACACCCTTGACAAATTATTGGTTCGCTGTCGAACCATCAGCTTTGCTTTAAATTATTTGACCCAATATTCCGCTTGGTCAGCGGCGATGTGTTGATGACTCTCAATAGTGATCTGACTTCGTTCATTCGTCATAATTTCACCCAGTGTGACTGGTAATACCAATCACACCAATTGGAGGTTACTTAAGATGACTCGATTTTTTGCTTTGCTGACTTTGATCGCCGCGTTTTCTCTGAGCGCATTCGCACAGGCTGGCGGCTCCACATCCGAGATTAAGGGACGGATAGCCGACCCGAACGGTGCCGTCGTGACCGGTGCGACAGTTACCGTTACCGACACGTCGAAGGGCGTTAGCCGTACCGCGACAACGGATGCTCAGGGTGAATACCGTTTCTTATCACTAACCCCCGGAACTTATCAGCTGCGCGTCGAGGCCAGCGGTTTTAGTTCACAGGTCGTCAACGCGATTCAGGTAACCGTTGGACAGACGGCCGATCAGAATTTCACTCTGCGAGTTGGGGACGCGTCGGCAACAGTCGAAATATCCGCTGATCCGCCGGTGATCGAAACCGACAGGTCGCAGCAGTCGACTACGATCGGCGAACGCTTTATTCGCGAGCTGCCTATCGACCGCCGCGACTACCTTACGTTCACCCTTCTTTCACCCGGCGTTGTCGATTCGAACGCTTTGGCCGATAACACGGATTTTCGCGTGGCTCAAACGCCCAACAGCGGCATCTCGTTCTACGGAAACAACGGCCGCGGCAACAGCATTACAGTTGACGGTGCCGAGGCGAACGATCAGGGCGGCGGCGTCCGGGCAAATCTGAGCCAGGAAGCGGTGCAGGAATTCCAGATCAACCGCAGTACTTATAATGCGGAATTCGGCGGGGCAAGCGGCGGTGTGATCAATATCATCGCAAAGACCGGAAAGAACGATGTTTACGGCAGCGCATTTGCTTATTTTCGGCATCAATCGCTTGACGCGGGCGATCCTTTTGCATTCGTATTGCAGGGAACGAGTCTGACTCGAATCAAACCGGACGCAAATCGACAGCAGTTTGGCGTCACACTTGGCGGCCCGTTCAAAAAAGACCGGACCTTTTTCTTCGGAGCTTATGAAGGCCTTCGAAAGCGCGAATCATCGACCGTTCCGCTTTTAACCAATCTCAATATTTTTCAGCCGACAGCCGGGCAGAGTGCTATTCTTGCCGGTTTAGCGGCGAGCACCGACGCGACGCCGGTTCCCTGTGTCACCGGTGTTGCCGTTCCGCGGGCGCAGTGTGCCGCGATTCTTACCGGCGTACTCACGGTCGATCAGCCTGTCCAGGATCTTTTCCGCAACAACAGCGGCGTGTTTCCTTTCCCGGCGGATTCGCATAATTTTTCTTTTCGAGTTGACCACGTTCCTAGCTCTTCAAACAGCATTTATGCCAGCTACCGTTTCAACGACCGCGAGGACGGCAATCAATCCACGCGTGCTCTGCTCGGGTTTTCGCGGTCTAGTAATGTAAAGGTGCTCGATCACAATTTGATCGGTTCGTGGACGCATATTTTTGATTCAGGCATGTCCAATGAGCTGCGCGTACAACTTAACTACAACGAATTATTCGTTGAATCGAACGACCCGAACGGGCCTGAGCTGAACGTAGCGGGCTTTGGTTTTTTTAACCGCGATATCTTTCTGCCGAGCTTCAATTTCGACCGGAGATATTTGGTTACTGATGACTTGACGGTCGACCGCGGTAATCACCGCATGAAATTTGGCGGAAGTTTTCTCCTTCGGGATGGCTTCTTCGATTCGAAAACGTTCTTTAGCGGACGCTTTGGTTTCGGTACGCTTCCCGGAGCACTGGTCAGCCCACAGCTTGCGACGACCACCATCAACGCCATTCAATCCCTCGATCTCGGCCTGCCGCAGTCGTACCAACAAGGTTTTGGCGACGGTATCGTCGGCGGCAAGCTGCCTTACTATTCGGTTTACGGACAGGATACCTGGAAAGCCCTGTCGAATCTGACGCTGAACTACGGTTTGCGATACGAGATTGACACGCGAAGAAAGCCGCTTAAAACCTCATACGGAAGCGTCGGCCCGCGCGTCGGTTTTGCCTGGGACCCTTTCAAGCAAGGCAAGACGATCGTTCGCGGCGGCTACGGAATGTTTTATGCTCAGATCCCGTTCGTTATCGATTACGTCGTTCAGTCGCTGAACGAAATTGACGGCGTACGTCAGATCCCTCAGGTTTTGACAACGCTCAACGCCGCTAATCCGCTCGCAATAAACGGCCCGATAAATATTTTCAGAACTTTGCGTGCACAAGGCGTGATCGGCATTCCGAATACGACACGCACAATCACACCGGCAGACCTTGCACAGTTCGGCATCATTGTTTCACAAACCGGGCCGCGAAGCCCATTGACTGTGCTTTTCCGTGCCGATCCGACCTATCGCAACCCGAGGGCGCAGCAGGGAAGCATCGGCGTCGAACACGAATTCTCGCCGGGCTTTAGCGTATCGGCCGGTTATGTTTGGGCTTTGACGCAGTTTATCACCCGGGCCCGCGATATTAATTTGCTTGACCGCCCGATCGGCCCGCGTGGTATTCGCGAATGGTCGGCAGCCTCAGGCTGCACAGGTGCGGCTATTGTGACCTGTTTCCGCAACCCGCTCCTGTTCCAGGAGATCATTTACGAATCGGCTGCGTCGGCCAATTACAACGGCTTGATCGTTGAATTTCAAAAGCAGTTCAGCGGCAATTTTGCGATCGCGGGTAACTACACGCTTAGCGAAGCGTTTGATCAGGTCACCGATTACAACAGCGACTTTCGTGCGTTCGATCAGCTTGACGACAACCCTGAATATTCGCTATCGGCTTTCGATCAGCGGCATAAATTCGTGATCTATTCGATCATCTCAAGCCCTTGGCGCAACCCGGTGCTTCGCGACTTTACGCTGACGCCGATCATCCGAGCCAACAGCGGACGCCCGTTTAACCTGCTCGCCGGTTCCGATGTAAATGGCGACCGCAGCACGAATGGCGACCGCCCGCTGCTCCGTCTGAATGGCCTTGACCAGGGAGCGATCCCGCGAAACGTTGGTAAAGGACCGAGCTTTGCCACCTTCGACATGCGCCTGACGCGAAAGATCGGTTTTAGCGAAACGATGAGTTTGGACCTGACGGTCGAGGCATTCAATCTGCTCAACCGCCTTAATTTCGCATCGGTCAACAACACCGTCGGCGCCTTTTTCCCGACAACCGTTGACGTTCGCGGCAACCCGAACGTCGGCCCAAGCTCACCGCTCGGATTCACCTCGGCCTTTGATCCGCGGCGAATTCAGTTGGGCGCGAAGTTCAGATTCTAGGGACAACTTAAAGTCCTCTGACTAATTCTGTGTCCTTTGTGGATTTCGACTTTGTGTTCTCTTTGTCATGGATTTGTTTGACACGGAGGGCACAAAGTTTTTCACAAAGAACACGAAACCGGAGGTTCGGCGAGACGGCATGTGACTTTTTTTAATCTTTGGAATCGAGAACTATTTTTATATCGTCGATTTTCTCCAGTGCGGCTTGTTCTCCTAACTTAATTAGCTCGTCTCTTTTTCCAATTTCATCCGGCCGGATATGTGCGATTTGCGGTTCGATGACAATATCGGCTCGGTAGTGCTGGTTTTTTGAAGCGGTACGGATCATCAGCATTGCCGACTGGAAAAACGTTCCGACAAGCGTGCTCGGCTTTCCCCAAAACGAAGAGCCGCACGTAAGCAGATCGACCGCGATAACAATTTCCGCTCCCAGCTTGCGAACGGCCTTTGTCGGCATTGGTGTCGCCGCTCCGCCGTCGATCAGGCTTCGGCCCTGCTCGTCGATCAGAGGAACAAAAACACCAGGGATCGCACAGCTCGCACGGATCGCAAACGCAAGATCACCCGAATCTTTCAGCACAACCTCATCACCGGTTTCCAGATCGCACGCGACGGCCGCAAAGGGAATTTTGAGGTCTTCAAAGCGGTTAACAGGGAAGTTTTGCTCGATAAACTTTCCCATCGCCGCATTCGACAGCAGGCCTCGAGGCGAGTAAGAAAAGCCGGCGACATTAAACCAGCCAACCTTTTTGCCGATCTCCGCGATCTCTTCAGCCGACATTCCCGCCGCCAAGGCACCGCCGACAAACGAGCCGGCCGAAGTCCCGGCAACAAGATCAATCGGTATCGAATGAGCAGCCAATGCCTTGAGCACGCCAATGTGCGCATAACCGCGTGCGCCGCCGCCCGACAGCGCAAGGCCGATCTTTTTTCTGGTCATAATTTGGAACGCGGACATTCGTGTCCGCCCTCTTGAAACGCGGACAAGATATCCGCGTTCCGCTCGAAATTGATTTTAACTACTCTTTATGGAAAACTTAAATCTCTAAATGACCCCACAAGAATCCAAACAGTTTCAACGACCGGCGACGACAGCCGATATTGCCGCCGGCGAGAAGGTATGTCCTGTATGCTTTCGCGAAACACGCGACGAGTTTGTGCCGCTGCTTGTGCTGGCCGAAGATCTGCAAAAGCTGATTCTTGCTAATGCGCCGGACACGTGGGAATTTCAGGCGATCTGTGCGCGTTGCGTGCGTCTTTTTGAGCGTGCCAAGGACCAGATCGTCAAAGACGCGGCGATGCAAAAGGACGGTTCGCACGTGCTTTCGACGCCGCTTCGCCTCGATGCCGATGATCGTTTCACTGGCCGGGGCGTTACGATCGCGTTTCTCGATTCCGGTTTTTATCCGCACGTTGACCTGACATCTCCGTCAAACCGAATAATCGGTTACCGCAATTTGCTAGACGCGGATGGCGAGCTCGGATCGCTGTTTCAGCCGGACGTTGCAAGCTGGCACGGAATGATGACATCTGTTGTCGCTGCCGGAAATGGTTCCCTCTCAAACGGATTTTATCGCGGCATCGCGCCGGACGCCGACGTGGTCCTTGTCAAGCTGGCCCGCACAGGCCGGATCACCGAGGAGAATATTCAGGAAGGCCTCGAATGGGTTCTGGCAAATCGCGGAAAGTTCCGCATACGTGTGGTGAACATTTCAGCTGGCGGTGACTACGAACAGAGCTATCTGCACGATTCGCTTTCGCGGACGGTTGAACAATGCTCGGCCGAAGGCATTACGGTTGTCTGCGCCGTCGGCTACGCCGGACATCTCCCGAATCATCCGGTTTTCCCGCCCGCAAGTGCGCCCTCGTGCATCGCGGTTGGCGGTCTGGACGACAATAATTCCATGAATCGTGCAAAGCGCGGAATGTACCGTTCATCGTATGGCCCGACATTCGACGGGTTGCAAAAGCCCGAAGTGATCGCACCCTCGATTTGGGTTCCGGCGCCGATCCTGCCGAATACGCCGACCGCCCAACAGGCCGAGCTATTGAAGCTGCTCGATCAGGCCGAGGACAACGATCTTCATTCCATCATCCGCGATAATCCAGGCGTAGACGGCGAGCTTGATGCGGCGCTTGACCGCCCGGTTCACAGCATCCGGCAGATAATAACGCTCAAGATCCGCCGCGAGAACGTTATTACCAAACACTACAAATACGTCGATGGCACCTCGTTCTCGGCACCGATTGTCTCGTCGGTCGTCGCCCAGATGCTCGAAGCAAATTCGTCGCTAACGCCCCCGCAGATCAAACGTATCTTGATTTCAACCGCCGAAAGATTGCCGCACTACGAGGTCGATCGACAAGGCTGGGGCGTCATCGATCCACGACGGGCCGTGGAGATGGCTTTGTCGTTTTATTAGGATTTTGCAGACTTCACGAACCTCGACCACAAATTTGCCTGTTCCTCTTGTTCGGTTTTCGTTCATCTCATTCCGCGGTCAGGATTTAAATCCGACCACGGAATAAGATGAACAGGAATGAAACGAGAGAGAACTCCAGGGACTGCTTAATTCACCTTGAAGTGATAAACCAACTCCCCCAATTCATTCTGCCCGTTCGGACGTATCTTTGACCGCCGCGCCGCCATTTCGGCTGACTGTCTAAGCAGCGGATGCCCGCTGACGGCGTGCGCGGAAACGACATTGCCGCGTTCATCGACTGCAACCTGTACCCGGACTTCGCCCGAAGCCCGCATTTGTTTCGCGATCGGCGGATAAGTTGGCGTCGGTAGTGTAAGGGCACGTCCGTTTAAAACGCCGCCGTTACCGGGCCGATTTGCCGGCATCATGCGCGGCGGCGTCGGGGTCGTGTTTGGGCGGACAACGATTGGCGTTTGTGTCGGCGTTGGCGTGGGGGTCGGCGTTGGTGTCGTATCTTCATCAGGCGTTGGTGTCGGCGTGGCTGTCGCACTTGGGCTCGGCTTAGGAGTCGGCGTCGGCGTACGCAAATTAGCGTTGACGTTTGTATTCAGGTTCGAGAGAGAATTTGTGTTGAAATTCGCGTTCGTATTGAAGTTGAAATTCGCGTCGAAGCCAAGATTGGTATTCACATTCGTGTTCACATTCGCGATATTCGAATTGAAATTCGTATTAATATTTGAATTGTCCGAACCGCCGTTTTGCAGTAACTGAAAACCCAAAGCTCCGATAGCCAATACAGCCACCGTCCCGATTATCGTCAGCACCACTACCTTTGCCGTGTTTGATTGCTGCGGCGCCTGATAAGGCGGTATCACCCTTGCCCTAAACTGTCCCCTGTCTTCTTCCGTGGTTGGCACAACAATCCGCTGTGCCGAAGGCGTCGGGTCCGGCGTAAACGATATCTCGTCTATCGCGGAGGGCGGCGGCGGCGGAACAGGAACATTCTTGCGGATGATCGTCACCTCGGCCGGATCGTCGTCCACCGGCTCTTCGATGCTCTCGCTCGGCATATGAATAAAAGCAGGCTCGTCCTCTTCGATAAGCGGCGTGCCATCCTTCATACAAAAACGCAGAATCTCCTCGTCGTATCTGGTTTCGCAGGTCGGGCAATATTTCATAGTTTTGAATTATTGTTAGTTTATTAAGGGGTTTATTTGTAGCCGAATAACTTAGTTACGCATTCTACCACGAATTGTTTTGTCTGAAGCAATGAAGGCAGGTATCGGCTCTCCGGATCAGGTATTTAACGCGGAGCCGCAGTGGATGAAAATTAGCCGCTGATGGACGCCGATAGCGCAGATGAACTTGATCGAACAATTACTTTTTTCTTATCAGCGTCCATCCGCGTCAATCAGCGGCTAAAATTTCTTTTCTTAACCGGAGCCTAATTAATAAAATCCTTTGGAGCCTGGGCGATCAGCGGAGCGTCGAATTTCGGAGCCTCATCCTCGAGCGTCCACACTTCGAACAGGGCGGGCGGGCATTCCATCACAAATCGCGAAGGTTTTTGCAGTACGGTTTGGCGGTTGTAATCGGTGAGCATCAGCGGGTATGTCATGTAAAGCTCGTCTTTTGCCCGCGTCAGGGCGACGTACCAGAGACGGCGTTCTTCCTCTTCGCTGTCGATCTCTTTTAGCGAACGAGGCGAGGGGAATTTACCCTCGGCGGCCCAAATAATGAACACGGCCTTCCATTCCAGGCCTTTCGCCTGATGTACGCTTGTCAGGGTTAACAACTCGTCCTCTTCGCCCCCTTCAATTACTTCTTCGCCGACAAGTGCCTGCGGCTCCTTAAAACGCTCGGTCGAAAGCAGGGCGAGCTCCGACAGAAAATCCTCCGTCGAAGTATACCGGTTTGCAAACTGTGCCAGCCCGCGAAGGTCTTCCATCCGGGCGTCGGCATTTTCGTGATTTTCCTGAAGATACTGCTCGTAGCCGTTCTCTAAAATAAGCGCGATCTGTTTCGACGGCTGTCCGCGATTTTCGTCATTGACCAGTAGTTCCAGCAGTTTGACGAAGCTTTGCCATGGCTGACTGGACCGCAAGCGTCCCGCTTGCAATGCGGTTGACAGTTGAGATAGAACATTCGATTCCAAGCTCCCCTCCTTACGAAGAAGGGGTCCGGCTGCTTCAGCCGGGGGGTGGTTCTCTGAATCGTTATTAGGGTTCAACAGCGGTTGAACATTGCCCGGCTCGGAGAGAACCACCCCGTCAGCCGCAGCGGCTGCCACCCCTCCTTCGTAAGGAGTGGAGCTTTGAGCGAGAGCTTCATAAATACTATTGGCCGTCTTGTTCCCAATGCCCGGAATCATCTTCAATATCCGCTTCCACGCCAACTCGTCACGCGGGTTGACGATTATCCGCAGGTACGAGATCACGTCTTTAATATGCGCCTGCTCAAAAAACCGGACGCCGGATTGCACTCGGTAAGGAATATTCCTTCGCGACAGTTCAAGCTGCAGCTCGATTGAATGGTAATGCGAGCGGTACATGACGGCTATGTCTTCCAGGTTAGTCCCTTCGTCTCGAAGCTCTAGAATGCGCGATGCAACAAACACCGACTGCTGCTCGACGTCCGAACAGGGAACCAACGCCGTCTTGAAATCCTTTGAGCGTTTTACCGCCTGCAATATTTTCGGAAACTGTCGCTTGTTATTCGCGATCGAAACATTCGCGAGTCCCAAGATTTCCGGTGTCGAGCGATAGTTCGTTTCGAGTTTAAACAACAGCGCTTCGGGATAGCGTTGCGGGAATTCGTAGATGTTCGTAAACTCCGCACCACGCCAGGCGAAGATGCTTTGTGCGTCGTCGCCGACTACCATAACATTCCTGTGCTTTATCGCGAGAAGATCAATTATCTCGGCCTGCAAAAAATTTGTGTCCTGATATTCATCGACCAGGATATGTTGAAACTGTTCGGCGTAAAGTTCGGCGACGGCCGGTTTTTCGATCAGCAGACGCTTTACGTTCAAAAGCAGATCGTCGTAATCCATCACGTTCCGCTCGCGTTTGCGGTCC
>JANNGV010000096.1:0-4490 GCA_031404055.1 Chloracidobacterium sp. | reverse complement strand
TGGGCCGCAGCATCAGCGCGCGGCTGATCGCCAACATCTGCTGCTCGCCGCCCGACAAGGTGCCGGCTTGTTGGTGGCGGCGCTCGGCCAGCCGCGGGAAGCGGGCGTAGGTTTTCTCGACCAACGCTTACGGACAATTCTTTGCCGTCATAACTGCCCATCGCGTCCTGCAGTTTGAACAGCGTCAATGCTTCTTCAAATGTTATTGTTTCAATGCTCTGTCCTGTTGGAACCTTTGCAAATCTCGGCTTTTCCTCTTCCGCGGCGCTGCCGATCTGTATGATCGGGCCATAGCGTGCCATGCGGGCTACCACCGGTTTGCCGCTTTCGGGGTCGGTGCCCAATATCCTTTCGCCCTTCACTCGCTCTGCATTTTCAATGGTATTATCGACGTCTTTTTTGAAAGGGCCGTAGAACTCTTCGAGCATGTCGTTCCACTGTAGTTTCCCGTCAGCTACATCGTCGAACTCTTTCTCGATCTTTGCAGTGAAGCCATAATCCATGATGGCGTCAAAATATTGTTTCAGAAAATCCGTCACCACGAGTCCTAAGTCTGTAGGGAACAGTTTTGCTTTTTCCGCACCGGTATTTTCAGATTCTTCCCTTTTACTGATGGAATCATCCTTTAATACCAATACCCTGAACGCTCTTGGCGTACCTTCTTTATCTCTTTTTTCTACGTATTCCCTTTTCTGGATCGTAGAAATTGTTGGCGCATAGGTGGACGGGCGGCCAATGCCAAGCTCTTCTAATTTTTTTACCAAGGACGCTTCGGTGTATCTCGGCTGAGCACGGCTGAACCTTTCCGTCGCTCTGAGTTCATACAGGGGCAAGGACTGTCCCACCGCCATCGGCGGCAGCAGGCCTTCGGATGATTCTTCGGGTTCGTCATCATCTTTATCTTCCTGATAAACTTTCAGAAATCCGTCGAATTTTAACACCTCTCCCGAAGCCGTTAATTCTTCTTTGTTTGTGGAAATTTCTATCTTGACCGTAGTTTTTTCCAGCTCAGCGTCGGCCATTTGCGAGGCCATAGTTCGCTTCCAGATCAGCTCGTATAACTTTTGCCATTCCGGGTCATTAATGGTTGTCGTACTTGTGTAGGTTGGGCGAATAGCTTCGTGAGCTTCCTGTGCGGATTCGTTTTTATTTTTGAATTTGCGGAACTGCTGATATCTGTCACCGTAGAGGCTGCTCACCGTTTTTGTAATGTCGGCTAGGGCGGTAGCGCTCAGGCTGACGCTATCAGTTCGCATATAGGTGATATGGCCGTTTTCGTAAAGCTTCTGGGCGATCTGCATCGTTCTGGCCACACCGTAACCCAGTTTTCTTGAGGCTTCCTGTTGGAGCGTCGAGGTGGTGAATGGCGGGGCCGGAGTTCGTTTTCCGGGTTTCACCTTTATATCGGTCACTTTGTAATCGGCACCGATACATCTTTTCAAAAACGTTTCCGCATCTTCCGCCGTGTTCTGCTTTCTGCCTTCCGCTTTGAAGGTTACTTGCTTACCGGTTATGTCATCGGCAAAAAACAATCCTTCTATCTTGAAATGACTTTCCTGTTGGAAGGAGTTGATCTCGCGTTCCCGGTCGGCAATTAGGCGTACTGCGACACTCTGGACGCGCCCGGCGCTCAGGTTTTTATTGCTCGTACTGATCTTCCGCCATAGCACAGGGCTTAACTCAAATCCGACTATGCGATCCAGCACCCGCCGCGCCTGCTGTGCCATTACCAAGTTCATATTCACCGTGCGAGGGTTCTTTACAGCAGCTTCTATCGCAGGTTTAGTGATCTCATGAAAAACGATCCGTTTTGTCGTTATAGGGTCAAGGCCCAGCACTTCACATAAGTGCCAGCTTATAGCTTCTCCCTCACGGTCTTCGTCCGTTGCGAGCCATACTTCATCCGATTTTTTTTTGCCAACGACTTCAGTTCATTGACGACCCTTTTCTTATCTTCAGGAACTATATAACGGGGTTCAAAATCATTTTCGATGTCAATACCCATGCTGGCTTTTTCAAGGTCGCGGATATGGCCATAGCAGCTATTAACCTGAAAATCTTTTCCAAGGATCTTTTCAATGGTCTTCGCTTTAGCAGGGCTTTCAACTATTAACAGATTCTTTGACATTTATGTTTGTACTAACCCACCCTTCTTTGTTCGACTATTGCTTTCGCCGTATCCCACGTTAAACCTTCAAGCTCGTGTTCGTACCACGATTCTTTTGCCGGGTCGTAGGTATGAATTTCCTTAAGCTCCCCGTCGCTCATGTGTGCGACGACCTTTAGCGTCCTGACGCGAACCATCTGTTTATCGATGTCCACCGCCATTCGGTCGAACACCATACCTTCCGAGTGCAACACTATTTCAATGCCGCGAATCTTTACTTTTTCGGGCCGTCCACTCAATTTCTGCTCGGCTTCGGCCAAGCCCGCATCGCTCAGCGGCGGATCGATGCCGTACATTCGCCGGTAACCAAAACACCGGTCGCTGCCCGCATCGAAATCGCGGCATATTTGCGGCCGATCCGGATAGACCTTGCAGCCGATCTCCTGCCCGACCACTCCGCCAAGATTCACACACCGTCCGTCGGCTTTGTCGCGCTCCAGAACTCTTTCGATAACGAGATCGTCGGCACCGTCAAGCGTTATCTCCAGATACTGTTGCAGTGGCTCGGGCTCGCGCCTGTTTATCGGGATCACCAATCCGTAAACGCAGCACGCACCGCACGTAACACAATCAGGGATCGGCACCGATTCATCCGTGATAAGCCGCTCGGAAACCAGCTTCGAAAGCTGCGACAGCGGTATCTGCGACGGAACGGCTGGCGTCCGGTCATACAATTCAAATACCGTCGCGTAAAACGCACTTTTCGGCAGCCGTGTTATCTGAACCGGTTTTTCCATCTCACCGCCTCCAGCGGCAATCTTAGAAAAAAATATGTCAGACGCGATACGGCGTGCTGACATTCTGACTTCTAACACCTTGTTTGCCCGCCTGTCAATGGCGGATTCGAACATACTCGGCCGTTTGTCAGAACCGCGAGCGGTAGCGACCGGGTTCTTAAGACGGTTAACCTAGATGCGCCTGGCGTAATTCTTGCCAGGCAAAACGCGGATCAGATCTTTCAGATCCATGCCGACCAATGCTCCGTTCAAATCGCCGAATGATAGCCCGCTTTGTTCCAACAGGCCGTCGATATGAGCGGGCTCGTCCGGAGAAAGAAGCGACCATATTTTCCGCTCGTTCTCGCTCAAATCAGCCGGCGCAAGCTCTTGCGCAGCCGACTTGCGTGTTCCATTCGCCTTCTCGATTGTCGGAGGCAGTATCTCCGCCGATATTTCGCCCGGAAGTTCCGCAACGACGTCCTGCCATTGTTGGACGAGTTTTGCGCCGGACTTTATAAGGTAATTAGTACCAACTGAATTTCGCGACGTGATATTTCCGGGCACCGCCATCACTTCGCGATTCTGCTCCATCGCAAGGCGTGCGGTTATCAGCGAACCACTTTTTTCGGTAGCCTCGACAAGTACAACTCCTAAGCTTAGCCCGCTTATGATTCGGTTTCGATACGGAAAGTTGTCCTTTAACGGCGGCGTGCCAAGCGGGAACTGTGAAACGATGGCCCCGCCCGCTTCGAGAATTTCGCCGACAAGCCGCGTGTTTTCTTTAGGATAGAAGCCGTCGATTCCCGTTCCCAGCACGGCTATTGTTTTGCCGCCGCCGCGGATTGCTCCACGGTGCGCCGCCGTGTCGATGCCGCGTGCAAGCCCGGATATAATGCAGATTCCGCGTGAAGCAAGGTCTCGAGCCAACATCTCGGACGCATTCTCGCCATATGTCGAGCACATCCGCGACCCGATCACGCCGACACCCGGCTGATCGAAACACGCCTGCCATTCACCCCGCACATATAATGTAATCGGCGGATCGGCAATCTCCCGCAGCAGATTTGGATAGCTGCCGTCATCAAGTATCAAGACATCGCCGCCGAGCTGCTTTACTCGATCAAGCTCTTCAGCCGCCTTGGCCTCAAACTCCCGCTTTATTATGCTCTCGATAGTCTCCGGCCGCAGCCGCAGTGATTCCAATTCCGTCCGCCGCGCGCATGAAAGACCGAAGCGGCGGAACCAAAACGCTCAAGCAGTTTGGTCGCGGCTCTTGGACCAACCCCCGGCGTCATATTTAAAGCTATCCACTCTTTCATTAGTTGAGACTATTCTATAAGGCAGTGAGAGACAAAAGACCTTCTGCAACTGACTACTGATCACTGACTACTGACTACTGCTTTTGGCGGAGACGTGTGGGAGTCGAACCCACCCAAGCTTGCTCTCGCAATCTCGCAAACGGTTTTGAAGACCGCGCCCATCACCGGACAGGTTGCGCCTCCTGAAATACAATAGTATCTGTGACGTTAGTTCGAAAGTTTGCTGCTTGCTGCAGCCCTAAGGACATGTTCCTGCATCACTACATGGCTACCGCCGACCACCGC
>JANNGV010000095.1:0-1923 GCA_031404055.1 Chloracidobacterium sp. | reverse complement strand
TTTGGCTGGTCAATAAATTCCTGCTCGGCGGCAGGTTGACGATTTCGTTTATGGGCCGCGTTGCGATGTCGGCAATGCTGCTGCTTGCCGGAATAGCGCATTTCGTCTATTACGAACCGATGGTCGCAATGATGCCGGACTCTGTCCCATGGAAACTGGAAATAGTTTATTTCACCGGCGTTTGCGAATTGCTGGCGGCGGTCGGGCTGCTGTGGGATCGAACGGCGAAACTGACGACGGTAATGCTAATCATCTTCTTTGTTGCAATACTCCCGGCAAATATCATGGGCAGCCTAAAGGGCGTAAACATTCCCGGTGCCGAATACGGGGCTTGGTACCTAATATTCCGGGTTCCCCTGCAGATATTTTTTATCTGGTGGGTTTATTATTTTGGGATAAGTCAGAACCGTGCGCGGCAGCGGTCGGGTCGTTCAAGGCCGCCTCGCCGGTGCGGCGGGGATGATCCTTAGCTTAAGCTTCTCCGTGCCGCGTGTTATCTCGACCTCGTATTCTTCTCCGGCCTTCATTGTGCCTAAAACATACGTGTAGTCCATCGCGTTGCGGACTTGCTTGCCGTTAAGTGTCGTTATCTTATCTCCCGCTTTCAGACCAGCCTTTGCCGCCGGTGAGCCGTCGCGGACGCCGTCGAGAACAAGGCCGTCGGTCGAATCGGCATAGCTGGGTATTGTGCCGAGACTGACGGTGAACGCCATTCTACCGCCCGGCGTGCCGCTTGCTTTGGCGGTTGTGTAAGTTGGCTTGACTGGATTTTGGTCGATTGACCTGGCGATAGCCGCTACGTAATTTGTGATCTTAGTAAGGCCATCATAATTGATCTTCTCAGCCGTGTCTGATGGTTTGTGATAATCGAGATGTGTGCCCGTAAACAGGAAAAGCACAGGTATCTTTTTGCCGTAGAACGATGAGTGATCCGAAGGGCCAAAGCCGTCTTCGTTCAGTTGAAGATCAAACCCCTTTTCCGTGATGGCTGTGGGCGGAATCGCAGAAAATGAAATTTCGCTGCTCGGAGGCAATGATTTCGGAGCAGAATGTCGATTGCTCGATTCTTTTGATTTCGAAAACATATCAAGTGTCGGCAAGTTTACTGCCGTTTCTAATGTCAGCAGCTTCCATTCGCTCGCTGTGCCGATTCCGCCTACTGTAAGTTTTTCGTCCTTCAACCGCCCGACCATATCCAAATTAATCATAGCGACTGTCTTATCGAGAGGCCAGACGGGATTTTCGACGTAGAATTTTGATCCGAGAAGGCCTTCTTCTTCACCGCCGAAGGCCATGAAGATGATTGTTCGCTTATTGTTTTTATCTTTTGCGAATTGGCGGGCAAGTTCGATGATTGCCGATGTGCCCGAAGCGTTATCGTCCGCTCCGTGGTGAATGTCGGCGGAGTTTGCGGCAAGGCTTCCGGTCCCGCCGCGGCCGAGGTGGTCGTAGTGGGCGCCGATGACGATTGCTTCGTTCTTAAGTACTGGATCGGTACCTTCAAGAATGCCGATGACGTTATACGCGTCGGCGTTCTTCTTAGTCAGCATGACCTTCAGTTGTGCGATCACGTTATCCATGACGGGCAAACTGAACTGGCTAGAAGCGGGTGCGTTTTTTGATTTGGCGATATACCACTCTTCGAAGTTGTCGATCTCGCGCGTGCTGTTCAGACCTAACAATGTAGTAGCGTGGTCACGCATCAATCCAACCACTGGAACGGCTGTTTCGCCGAGAGTGCGGTCGTAGCTCAAGCGAGACAAACGATCCTGCCATCCCACGCATCAGGACGCCCTCTTCGCTCGTTATCAGAAGACAACCAACTTGACCGAGAAGACGCGCCTCACCTGGGCGCTCGCCGTCATTGGCGATGGCAAGATTGCCAATGCCTTCACCCGGATGCTGACGAACAAGATCAAAGAC
>JANNGV010000094.1:0-4286 GCA_031404055.1 Chloracidobacterium sp. | reverse complement strand
CGACCGCATATCAAAACCCACAAACTACCCCACGTTGCCGCCCGCCAAATCGCGGCTGGCGCGAAAGGGATCAATTGCCAAAAGTTCGCCCGTGATGTCGGTGTAATGCTTCCTATTCCGCAGACACGCCTCGACCATCGCCCGAGAAGTGATCGAAAACGGCCCCGCACAATGCATCACCATCTCGACTTCCCGCAAAGCCGCATCGACCTTCTCATGTTCATCCAAGTTAAAAACCCGATGCTCAAGCCCGTGCTTCGCCGCCAACTCCCCAACCGCCGCCGCATTCCGCCCTGCAAGGATCGGCTTCATCCCGCGTTCGGTGGCATAGCGCGTGATCAATTCGCCCGTATAACCGTTCGCTCCGTAGATCAAGAAGGTTTTGTCCATATTTAGAAGCGGCCTTTCTAGTTTTCTAAAATACTTTGCACACGCCCAACTTGACCATCCACCAGCCGCACCTTTATTCCATGCGGATGAAACGCCGAATTTGTCAGCAGATCTTTTACGACGCCAATCGTTTGTTTACCGGTTCGCTGGTCTTGCTTCAGGATGATCGCCACTTGTAGACCTGGAGTGATATTCTTTCGTTCGCGGTGAGGCATAATGTTACATCGAAACGCTTTCGAGAATTTTTCTAAGCAGCACCAATTGTCCAAGATGATATGAATTGTGGTCGGCAAGCACCAAGATTTCGCGTAGTATGGTTTGTCCATCGCCGTGCGGGATCTGGGCGAAAAGGTCGGTGTTCTCGTCGGCAACGATATCGCGCATCGATTGCAGGTCGGCCAGTACCTGTTCTGCGGATGTCTGCCAATCCATGGCGGTGGCAAAGGTCCGGTTCCAGTAGCCATCCGGAAATTCGGGCGAGACATGAGAGCCGTTGCGGGTGAACTCAAGAATGTCCCATTGTGCGATCCGGATGTGCTCGAGCAGTTCCCAAGGGGTGTGCGGCGAACCGTCTGGGCGCTCGTTTATTTGGTTGATCGGAAAGCCGCGCAGTGCGGCTTCGATGGCGACGTGGGCCGATTTGCCGTCGAGCAATTCAAGTAGATGTTCGCGAAGCTGTTTTTGATCGTTCATATTAACCTCAGAAAAGCGAAATATTTCCGTCCTGTATTTCTTTGAGTTTATACAAAAACTCATCCCTGTCGATCTCTCTCGCCCCCAACGCTTCCAGATGCGGTGTCATCACCTGTGCGTCGAGCCAGGTTGCTCCACGCTCGCGCATGTGATCGATCAAGAACAACAGAGCTAGTTTCGATGCATTCGGAGCCCTGTGAAACATCGACTCGCCGCAGAATACGCCGCCGGCATCGATGCCATAAAGGCCGCCGACAAGCTTACCGTCGGCATCCCACGCTTCGACGCTGTGTGCCATCCCCGTCTCATGGAGCTCGCAGTAGACATTTATGAACTCCAACGTGATCCATGTGCCGCCCTGATCAGGCCGTTTGGCAGCGGCGCAAGCCTTGATCACCGACCGGAAATCTTTATCGATGGTGAAGGAAAAGCGCGATCTTTGCTGTTCCCGCTTTAGGCTCCTCGGAATGTGTAGTTCGTCAAATTCCAGTATCGACCGCTGCTCTGGACAGTGCCACGGTAGAGGGATTCCTTTGGTAAACCAGGGAAATATGCCCTTTCGATAGGCTTCTGCCACGGTCTCAAGATTAAGCGGTGTGCCGAACGACAAGACATCCTTTGCGTAGTAAAAATATTCGCCTACCAGAGCCCATTCGGGAAAATCGTAAGTTTGCGGGTCAGGGAAATTCATCGGCGGAAATTGTGGAACAAATTCTTCATCAAAAGGTGTAACCAAGATAGCAAAGCACGACACCGATGAAAATGAGAGAATTCTTAAAACAAAGCTTCACTAACCCACTTGGAAATTTCCTGGCGTTAACAAATCTCATGATGTTGATCTCCGTGGAGATTCATGTAACCGGTATAGGCGAAAAATTTATTTCCGACCTAAATCGTCCCGCAATCGTTGCAAGCCAGTTAATAGGTGGAGAATTTACAGCCGGCCTTTTCGTTCTGCAGCTTGTTTACCTCCAATGGATCTTCATTGGCGGTATTGCAAAGTTTATTGCTCTGACGATACGGCCGGCAGAGATCGATTAAACGGTCTTCAACTTCCACTTGCCGCGCTTGAACAGCAAGGCGGCGGACACGGCCAGCAATGAAAACGCAAGCGTGATTGCCCAAAAAACGCCTTGCGGCCCCCAGCCGTAGTAATTCGCCAGAACATATGCCAGCGGTATCTCGAACAGCCAGAAAACAATAAAGTTGAGGTAAGTCGGCGTCCAGGTGTCACCGGCGCCGTTGAACGAGCTTTCCATTACCATTCCAAGGCCATAAAAGGCGTAGCCGTAACCGACTATCCTGAGGCAATCGCGCCCATACGCCGCAACATCCGGGTCGGTCGTGAAAATGCTTATGACCAGATCGGGAAATATCACGAAGAATAATCCTGCGAGTCCCAGCAATCCGGCATTCAGAAAGCCGGCTGTCCAAACGGAACGCTCCGCTCTTTCAGGCTTTCCGGCACCAAGATTCTGCCCGACCAGCGTAGCCGCCGCATTTGCCAATCCGACCGCCGGAAGGATTACGAAGATGATCACGCGCAGCCCGATCTGATAACCCGCCAGCGCGACAGTACCGAAACCGGCAAGGATCGTCACCAGACCGCTCCAGCTAGCCGTTGAAACAAGAAATTGAAGCACTGCCGTTCCTGAAAGCCGAACGAGGCTCGATAGCAATTTCGGATCGAAACGCCAATGCTCCGCACGCACGTGCAGCCGCCCGTTCTTTCGTCCAAACAGCGCCCAAGCGGCAAAAGCGACACCTGCGCCGCGGCCGCAAACTGTTGCGACGGCGGCACCGGTCACCCCAAGTTCGGGGAACGGCCCGATACCGAAAATGAACATCGGGCAGAACAGTATGTTCAATCCGTTAGCTATTATCAGCACCCGCAGAGCGATAGCCGCATCGCCTGCACCGCGGAAAATACCGTTCAAAAGGAACAGGAACACGATCACGATATTCGTGCCCAACATGATTTGCATAAATGGCGTGCCGAGCGCGATGACGCTTGGTTCGGCCCGCAGCAGCCCAAGAATATTCGGCGCAAAGATGACACCGGCCGCACCCATCACCAAAGACACAAGGACGCCGAGATACACGGCGTGCGTTGCGGTACGTGCCGCGCCTTCCATGTCCTTTTCACCGACGCGACGCGCCACCGTTGCCGTCGCACCAATACTCAGGCCGACGCCAACCGCATAAACCAACGCCAGTATCGATTCGGTCAACCCGACAACAGCGACCGCTTCCGCACCTAGCTTGGCTACAAAGAAGGTATCGACGATCGCGAAAAGCGCCTCCATCGACATCTCAAGGATCATCGGGATCGCCAGAATTATCAGCGCGATCGGAATCGAACCCTGAGTAAAGTCGCGCTTCGTACCGACGAAAGCTTCGCGCACGACCGACCAAAAAGAATTGTTTACCGTCTCCGCAGAAGGAGTGTTGCTATTTAAAGTCATACGAATTTGATTTTATTGCTGAAAACTCGGCACGAGGTGTGCCAATAGATATCCGTCTATTTGCAAGCAGATTGCGAATTACGGACGCTTCGGTGCGGATGAACTAGACAATTGCGGGTCGCATAATATGGAGAAATTAGCATAATCGGCTATATGGTTGCAACGCGCGGCAAAGTGCTTTTTCCGACGCTCGAGCCTCTGGTAGGTTGGCAATGTCTGGATATCTCTATCTTTACTGTGTTCTTTCTTTTTCATCTCGTGGGCGCGCAAGCTCCAGGGCAGTTCCGGCCGCCGTGTGATCTACCTCACGTTCCAGGCAGCCTAAATCATTTGCCTTGCAACTAAGCCAATTCGCCTGTCACAATAGGTGTTTGTCTTATGAAGATCGCGGTGGCAATGAGTGGCGGTGTCGATTCCTCGACCGCGGCAGCAATATTAAAGGAACAGGGGCACGAGCTGGTCGGTTTTACGATGCAGTTGTGGAATCAGCGCCGAGGTATAAGTGTGGACGAAAACGGCGATCCGCTCCCCAGCCGCTGCTGTTCGCTTGATGATGTTTATGATGCCCGCCGGGTGGCCGAATCATTGGGCATTCCGTTTTACGTGCTTAATCTCGAAAAAGACTTCGAGGAATCGGTCGTCGAGCCCTTTGTGCAAAGCTATCTGGACGGCGAGACGCCGATTCCGTGCGTCGCCTGCAATTCGCGGCTTAAGTTTGCGTCACTCGATAAAATGGCC
>JANNGV010000093.1:0-11280 GCA_031404055.1 Chloracidobacterium sp. | reverse complement strand
TGTCGGCGAGATCGGCGACGGTCGGGGCGGCGGCGAGGTCGGCGAGTGCGAGCGGACGAGGGCGTCCGCAGTCCCGGCGGTGGGCTACGGCGAGGATGGAAAGATTGAAGCGGGTTGCCCAGAGGCGGAGCGTTTTCATCACCGACGTTCCGGCACCGCCCGAAAGCGTGCGGGCCAGGTAGGCGATGTTGTCTATAATTACGACGCGTGCGCCACTCTCTTCGATGGTCTGGTGCACCCAGTAGGAGAAGTAGCGGTGCGGTTCGTTTTTGAAGACGTCCGGGATGTAGTCTATGTCATCAAGGTGCGCACGGATCAGGTTCCGCGGAAGACGATGGCTGACCGGCAGTTTGCCCGGAATGGGCGACGGGGCGGAGTAACGCTCACCGAACTGCTCGCGGGTGCGCTCGAAATCGACGTAGAGCACCTTTTGAGCAGGCAATGGAGAACGGAAAATGGACAGTGGAGAATTTCCGGAACCATTTTCCATTTTCCGTTGTCCACTATCAATTAACTTTTTGCCGCAGGCGATTGATTCGGCTATTTGGATGGCGAGCACGCTTTTTCCTATTCCGGCATCGCCGAATAGAACAGCCGTTTCGCCCGCCCGCCACAAACTGCCGAAGAACTGCGGAACCGGTTTGCCGCCGCCGGATTTTGAATTTTCGGTACCGGATGTGACCAGGAAAGGGCTAAAGCCCGGGTCCGGGATTGATAAGCTGGTATTTTTAGTCCGCCGGATGCGATCATTGTCGCTCCCGTCCCAACCGGCGGCGTCGTTATATCGATCTTCGTCATCATTCATAGGCACATGTCCGTATAAAACGAACGTGCCACTATTGTGCCATATATTATATTCTGTTGCAACTGTGAGATGGCTGCTTGACGTTTAAGTTGTCCGTTTTCGGCGAAACCGATTCCAACTTCAGCTTTTTTCTAGTTCGCGGCCGCGTCGGTCCATTTCGGTGTCGCATTCGGCGCAGGTCCAGCCGCCCCAGAGAGCTTGCCGCCACGATGTCGGCGTCCTAGTTCTTGGCACCGGTGTTCCGCATTCCGGGCAGCCTCCCTTAGCGTTTACATCGTTTTGCATCTTTACTGATAATAATAAAACCGCCGCCACCGTGATCACAACAGAAATTACTATAGCTTCCATACGCTTTTACCGTCCTTCTTTTTGATGGAATCGCCTATTCCGACAATTCTTTCAATTAGACGATGACGGTCTCCGCCATTTGCGGAACGATAAGGAGAATCGCGTCAACAAATCCAGCATGGCGGAGTTTGTGCAAAAGCACCGCAAATTTCCGTCATGATACGAAATAGGAGGATTTATGGAGATGAGAAAGCTAAGTGTATTGTTCGCGTTATTTCTAATGGCGGCAGGTGCTTCGGCCCAGTCCCTTAAGCCGGAGAGTCCCTACGCGATGCAAGCGGGGATCAACCAAGGCACTTCGGACAGCCTTGTCGGCACGCACTATTGGTACTTTTACGTTACTCCCGGAAGCAACCGCTTGACCGTGCGGTTAAAGAATCCGACGACTCTCTACGGCTCGAAGCTCAACACCGTGCTGACCGTTACGGTAACCGACGACAAAAAGACCTGGAAGGTAACCAAGATCGCTACGTCAAAGCAAAACGCTTCCGAGGCAACGTTCATTTCAAACAAGGTGGAAAAGAAGATCAAGATAATCGTCAGCGTGGCGCCGCCGAATCAGAACCTCATACGAATGGGCGGTGATTATGAGATCGAAGCGACGGGAGACGTCCACTTTGACGACGTAAAGAACGCCGCTGATCCGATAGTGCGGACATACGACCCGAAGACAATGCACTACAGCGATTCATACGGCGCGACCAAATTCCTTGCCGATGGTACAGTCCAAACTTCCAATGGGTTCAGCGGCACATGGAAAGTGTTTGACCGGGAAAACCGTATATACACGGTCGTGATAGGGGAATTCCGATACTCACTCCAGTACATTCCAGGTTACGGCCTCGTGAGGCCCGGCGAGCCAAACATGATCGAGTTCCAGGAACTGCGGCGGTGACAGTTAAGATTTTGGTTGATCTACCACCCCGTCAGCCGCTCCCACCACCTCGTCACCGAAGACGGTGCCACTCCTCCTCGGGCAGGAGGAGAGCTAAATCCTGCCACCCTCCTAAGACAGGAGGGGAGCCAAGTCCTTCCTCTTCATCGTATGTTTTCGGAACTGTTCGCGTTGCTTTTTGTACTGGTCTTTCGTCTCCTGGCCGGCGGCGTTTCGCATCTTCCTGAATCGTGGGCCATATATATGTTTGTATACAACGAACATATGAAACATTCCAAATGTTAGATTATGTTTCAAAGGTGAACGTCATCCGGACAAGAATCGGGTCGCTGCCGATCTCGGTTCTGACTTTTTCATCGGTTGTAATATTATCTAGCGAGTAATTGTTTTGTGTGAGGGTTGTGTTTATGGCAAGGCCTTTGGTGCTTTCGTTGGACGGGGAGGAATTTCCGGTTACGCTGGTCAAGATCGACAGGGAGAAACTGTACGGGAAGATCGATATCGAAGCCTTTGACGAGAAGGGCCGCGAGGCATCGCTGCGGGTTTTGGCGGCGGACGGGAAAACGCTGATCGATAAGGGCGGAACGGCCTTGGCGACCGTGACGGACAAGGGCGATTCGATCGACAGAAATGATCTGGTGCCGGTCGATGCGGATGGCGAGAAGATCGAACAGGTCCCTTCGTCATTCGGCCAGACAAATGTGCTGAAGCCGGCGACGATTGAAGACTACTTTTTGCAAATCGTTAAGAGCGTTTATCTGGTGCGTCCGCATGAGGGCGCGGACATTGGCGGGCTGCGCGACCAGCTTTCGGCGAAGCAAATGTACACGTTTCCGTTCAGTTGGCGTGGCGGCGTGGAGAATGACAACGCTTTCCTGATCGGAGCGGGTGACGACGCGTTTATGGTCACGGGCAAGCAGGCCGCTTTTCAATTTATCAAGCTGAATCAAGCGGCAGTGCTGGAATCGACCGAGGAAGAGGAGATTTCGGCGGATGATCTGGATTTTGATTTGATGTAAAAAATTGAGAATAGAGAATTGAGAATGGAAAATAAAGAAAACGTTCTCCGGGAAAAGTCGTATTCCTTTGCCCTTCGTATTTGTAAAGGTTTATAAACATCTTACTTATGAGAGCAAAGAGTATGTGCTATCAAAGCAGCTTTTGAAGGCCGGAACATCCATCGGAGCGAACATTGCAAAGGCGAATCAGGCGCAATCGAGGCCGGATTTCATAAGCAAATTGGGAATAGCGCTGAAGGAAAATGTTGAAACCGAATATTGGCTTAACCTGCTTCGAGATAGTCAATTTTTAACGGAGACTCAAGCGGGTTCTCTGCTTACGGACTGCCTGGAAATCAAAGCTATTCTGATTGCCGCGATTAAGACGACGAAAGCGGCGAGCGCGAAATGAAAATGAGAGTTGAAAAGTTGAGAATTGGGAATTGAAGATGGTGTATTATTTTTCATTTTCAGTTCCAGACTTTCAATTTGTAAACAGATGAGATCGAGAATTGAAGATGTTGTCTTGTTTTTCATTTTCCATTCTCAATTCTCACTTTCAATTTGTGAAATATGCCGATAAATATTAGTAATCAGAAAAATCGTGATGCGGTCGTTGCGGCGGAGGCGCTCACTCCCAAGCGGGAAGTGCGGTATACCGACGCGAAGGGGCGGCCGACATCGACGCGTAAGTTGTTGAAGACGGATGTGATGCACGATCTGCCGGAGCTGCTGAAAAAGAGCAAAAACATCGAGAAGGTTGCCGATGCTTTGGTAAAGGGCGATCCGGAGATCGACATGGAATCGTTCGGGATGTTCCTGACCGATATGTCGCGCGTATATGTGACGCAGAAGGGAATCATCCATCTGGTCGAGGAATTCGAGGTTGTTTACAACCCGGACGACACGGTCCGCGAGCGGCGGCCGCGCAAAAAGGAAATTCAGAACATGAACGGCGAGTTTCCGATGCGGTGGACGGGAAAATTTATTAAAAAAGACGAAGCGGCTCACCGGTTCGTGTTTACTAACAAAAAACAGCTTGTTCATATAAACGGGCTGACGTTCGATTTTCTGTACGAGATGGCGAAGGAGTTGGAAGAGAAGGACGCTCTATTGCTGGTGCGTGGCGGCGAAAAGGGAAATGAGCCGCTTGTGATGAACCGCGGCGGCAAGCCTTATAATGCATTTCTGGAAGGGCGTATTAAGGACGATTCGTATTGCCTGATCCTGCATCTTTCGAATATGGAACTGAAGAAACCGAAGGGAATTGACGATGTGGAATCCTGAATTTATTGAATTCAGCCTCCGTGGTCTTTGTTCTTAATTTTGTGCCCTTTATGTTAAAGATTGTGTTTTTCCACTAAAGGTAAGGAGATTAAACACAAAGATCACCGAGCGAAACCCACAAAGGTCACGGAGAGGCCTTTGCTATTTTTTCTCTAATCCAAATTTAGGACACGACGACGATGCTGAAGCTTGAATTCGAAAAGAAGAAATTTACCTGCAAGTTCGATTATTGTATCGGCAAGGCTGCCGACCTCGCCGATCCGTCACTGCACGTAAAGTCGCAGGAGTACAAGCGACGAGTTAGCGGTGCGATGAAGGCGCTTTCGGCTGAGGACGCGTTTCGTTTGCCAAAGGCACGCGGCTATTTTGTGTCGCGGAAATACGACGGCGAGAACGCGATGGTCTTTTTTGACGGCGAGAAGATCATCTCGGTAAACCCGGGCGGGACGGTGCGTGTCGGGCTGCCGTGTTTTGACGAAGCGGCGGAGCTTTTGAAAAAGGCGAAGGTGAAATCGTGCATTCTCGGTGCCGAGATATATGTAAAAGAAGACGCGACCGGAGCGCATCCGGTACAACAGGTAGTGCGTGTTCTGCGGTCTCCGCCATCGAAGGAACAGCTTGAAAAACTAGGTCTCGCCGTTTTCGACGTGATCGAGGCGGACGACGAAGCCGTAACTTCTGCAGCAAAGGTTTTTGAATTATTAAAGAAATGGTTTGGAAAAGGAAAGCGCGTTCACGCGGTCGAGCACGAAAAGACCGACAAGATCGACACGATAATGGCGCGCTTTACCGAATGGGTCGTTGGCGAAGGTGCCGAGGGCGTTGTTGTACGTCACGATCAGGCTGGCTTCTACAAGATCAAGCTGCGGCATAATCTGGACGTCGCGATAATCGGCTATTCGGAGGGACAGGACAACCGCAAAGGCCTGATGCACGATCTGCTGGTCGCGGTTATGCGCTCTGACGGGACGTTTCAGGAATTTACGCGCGTGGGCGGCGGCTTTACCGAGGACGAGCGGAAGTCGATTGCCGCCGACCTCAAAAAGCGGATCGTCCCGTCTGATTACGTGGCGGTGAATAATGATTACGTCGCTTATGAAATGATAAAGCCTGGGCCGGTGATCGAGATCTCGTGCCTTGATATGATCGCCGAGCGGGCACGCGGCGGGCCGGTGAAACGAATGGTGCTTGACTGGGACGGGAAACGATATTCGGCAGTTACAAGAATGCCGCTGGTCAGCGTCATATCGCCGCAATACATCAGAATGCGCGATGACAAGGAGGCCGTCGTCGATGACGTAAATATACGGCAGGTAAGCGAACTTGTGCAGGTGCCCGAAGCCGACAAATCGGCCCATGCCGACGACGATCCGGCAAGCCAACTTCTGTACCGCGACGTCTACACAAAATTGATGAAGGGCAAAAAGATGGTCCGAAAACTCCTCTTATGGAGGACCAACAAAAAGGACCGTTCGGACTTTCCGGCCTTCGTCGTTTACCTCACCGATTTCAGCCCGAACCGGCAGAATCCGCTCGAACGCGACATTAAGATCTCGAATGACGAAAAGACGGCGAAGAAATTGTTCGACCAGCTTGCGGCGAAGAATTTTATCAGCGGGTGGGAGAAAGTCTGATTGTTGAATGAGTTGCGGATATGATGGCATCGCTGGAGATCGTTGCTCGCAAGGCAAATTTTCGAACCTCGATTATGACCCTGTGTTAGTATGACTTAATGACTAGCGACGTTATAGAGATAAATCCTGACAAGGTAAGCGGCAAGCCCGTTTTTGCGGGTACGCGTGTACCGATAGAAAATCTGTTTGACTACATCGAAGGCGGCGAAGGCATCGACGAGTTTTTGGAAGGCTTCCCGCCCGTGACGCGCGAACAGGCTATCGCCGTTTTGGAAATGGCGGAAAAATCCTTGATCAAGGAAGTTTGTGCCGATTGAAAATCCTGCTCGATCATAATTTGGACCGAAGGCTCAAGCTATATCTGACCGATTGCGACGCCACAACGACTCAGGAGCAGGGCTGGTCTGATGTTCTCAACGGCGAATTGCTTACTCTTGCCGAATCACACGGCTTCGATGTCTTGTTGACCGCCGATTCCAATATTAAGAATCAGCAGAATCTTTCCAATCGCCAGATATCGATTCTGGTCATCCGATCTTTTAACAATCGCCTTACTACTCACGTCGAGATGATCGATCAAATACACCGCGCATTGTCCGAAATGCGGCCCGGTCAAATGGTAGAGGTTTTTCATCGCGATATGACCGCGAGTTGAGATTCAACTAAGTCACAATGGCACAGTCTTTTTACGAATTTGCCGGAAACAAACGCCTGCTCTGGATCGCGGAGGAGTGGATGCGTTATGCCGACGATCTTGCGGAGTGGGCGATGGAACGGCTCGTGAATCGACGGGACGTTTGGAGCCAGTACACGCTGAGGGATGGCAAGGTGGGCGTGGTGATGCTGCCTATTCCGGAACGCCGCAAATTGGGCACCGACATGGTTACGATCACGAAGCTGCATCGGCATTTTTCGGCGAAGTCGGTCGCACATCTAATCGGGCTTTTTTCGATCAGCGATCACAGCACGTGTAAATGGTTTGCGGTGGATGTAGATTTGCATGACGAAACACTGCCGGGTGCCGACGAGATTGCCGAGGCGAACTTCGCGGCGGCGCTCGAATGGGCCGAGAAGCTGAGGGATCAGGGAATGGACCCGCTGCTTTTGGATAGCAATGGGGTTGGCGGTTATCACGTATGGGTGCTGTTTGATAAAGAATATCCGCTTGCCGACGTGTTCGATTTCGCAGATGATCTGCGGTCCGATTGGGACAGGCTTGGCCTGCCGCGAAAGCCCGAGATTTTCCCGCCTAAACGCATTGTCGCACCGGACGATCTGCCTTACACACTAAGGACGCCGGGCCGGCATCATACACGGCATTTTTACACGCGCGTGTGGAATTTTGACGCGATAGCGGGCGAAAACGAATGGCTCGAAGGCGGCGACGCCATCGAGGTTATGCTTGCCACGCGGCCGTCAAAACTTGCCAAGAAATCGAAGGCGAAGAAAAGATCGACCTTAGTTCCGGCTCCGGCCCCAAAGAAACGAGAGGTGACGCGCAAGCCGCGCGTTTGTCTCGATCTAGACGGTGTGCTGGCACAATATGATAAATGGAAGGGAATCGACCACATCGGCGATCCGATACCCGGCGCGTTGGAGTTTACTAAGCAGTTGGCGAAGATCTCCGAGGTTGTAATTTTTAGTTCGCGATGCGCGCAAGACGTTTTGGAAGGATCGCGAATCACGCCCGGCATGCTGCGCATCCGCGTCATCGAATGGCTTGAGAAACATAAATTTCCATTCACCGACGTTTACACCGGCCAAGGCAAACCGCGAGCCGCAGCATTTATTGACGACCGGGCCGTGGTCTGCAATCCGCAAACGGATAAAGACGCATTTACGACCGCGCTCGGGCAAACACGCCTGTTGGTTGCCAAGCCGCACGGCCTGCCGAAAAGTGTCGGGCGGGTGGTTGAATAAGGTCGTTCGGCTCACGTTACCGACATCAGAGAACCCAATCCGTCAGCCGTAAGGAGGGGGGCCTAGGAGTTGATTTAGCGCAGGCCTTCGTTGATGTCCGCGAGGATTTTGGCCCCCGGGCAGAGGTCTTCCTTTGTTAGTAAATTCAGCGGCCGTTCGCTTGTTTGGATTAGGTCGTGCAGATCCGAGGCGTCCGGGTCCATATACAAAAGACCCGTAAGTATCTCGCCTTTTAGTTTTGAATTCAGAACGGCGTTCATCGCCGAGCTTCGGTCGAGCGGGTCCCAGTCTTTGTCGAGCTTTCGCAGGCTGATGGTTGAGCCGTCGTGCATCGTTAAATTCTCGACGCTGCCCTCGGCGTAATCGGCCTTGATCTCGCGGGCAATGGGGACGAAATCCATCATCGCGGTTGTTTCCATGTGCTCGCGGACGTAGTCGTAGGATTTGGTCGAGCCGGGATTGTTGTTGAAGGTGACGCAGGGCGAGATGACGTTGATGAAGGCAAAGCCTGGATGGCTCATTGCCGCTTTGACGAGCGGGATAAGCTGCGTTTTGTCGCCAGAAAAACTCTGCGCGACAAACGTTGCACCAAGCTCGATGGCGAGGCTCGCGAGATCGATAGATTCGAACAGGTTTACCGACCCCGCCTTGCTCTTCGAACCTGCGTCCGCCGTCGCCGAATCCTGACCTTTCGTCAGCCCGTAGCAGCCGTTGTTCATCACCAGATAAACCATATTCAGGTTCCGTCGGATGACGTGGACAAACTGCCCCATCCCAATCGACGCCGTGTCTCCGTCGCCCGAAACTCCGAAATAGATGAGATCGCGGTTCGCCAGATTCGCTCCCGTCGCCACCGAAGGCATCCGTCCGTGGACCGAATTAAACCCGTGCGAATTGCTCAGAAAATAAGCCGGCGTCTTTGACGAACAGCCGATGCCCGAGAGCTTTGCGACGCGATGCGGCTGGATGTTCATCTCAAAACAAGCCTGCGCAATCGCTGCGCTTATCCCGTCATGCCCGCAACCGGCGCAGAGCGTCGAAAGCGAGCCCTCGTAATAATCAACCGTGTAGCCAAGATCGTTCTTGGGCAGAGCCGGATGCCGAAATGTTGGTCGGACGTATGTCATATTCTCGATTTGATCTGATTCAGTATATCATCCGCGGTGATCGGCGTGCCGTCGTAGTTTAGGACGGAGACGAGCTTTTCGGGATTTATGCCGAGCTCGATCATCATCAGGCTTTTGAATTGGGCGTCGCGGTTTTGCTCGATGACGAAGATGCGTTCGTGGGCCGTTATGAATTCGACGAACGATTTGCCGAATGGGAAAGCTCGGACGCGCATTGCGTCGAGATGGACGCCTTCGGCGGTGAGGAAGTCGAGGGCTTCTTCCGCGGCGAATGTTGAAGTGCCGAAGAAGATTACACCGTTGCGGATTGACGAATCGAAATCAAGACGCATACTCCCCGCGTCTCCGTGTCCCTGCGTCTCCGCGTCTCCATAAAACACCGGCCCCGGTACTAACTCTTTCGCGGTGTTCCATTTGCGGGCGAGGCGGTCCATGTTTCGGCGATAGGTTTCGCCGTCCTCGGTGTAGACGGCATATTCGTCGCGGGACGAGCCGCGGGTGACGAAGGCCCCGATGGTTTCGTGAGTGCCCGGGATCGTGCGATAGGGAACGCCGTCGTCGTCGGAGTCGAGGTAGCGGCCGTAGCGCTCGAGCTTTTCCAGATCGGCGGCACAATAGACCTTGCCGCGTTCGAACTCACATTTATCGTCCCAGACAAGCGGCTCGGTGACGTGATCGTTCATGCCGAGGTCGAGATCGGTCATCAGGATGACGGGCGTTTGCAGGCCTTCGGCCAGGTCGAAGGCTTCGTTGGTCATCTCGAAACACTCTTTAGGCGAGGCGGGAAACAGCAGCGGATGCTTCGTGTCGCCGTGCGAAGCGTATGCGGCGAGAAGGATATCCGATTGCTGCGTCCGCGTTGGCATTCCAGTCGATGGGCCGGTCCGCTGGACGTCGATCAGCACCGTCGGTATTTCGGCAAAATAGCCGAGGCCGAGGAATTCGTTCATTAAGCTAACGCCTGGCCCGCTAGTCGCGGTAAACGAACGGGCGCCGTTCCAGCTTGCACCGATCACCATCCCGATCGCCGCCAATTCATCCTCCGCCTGGACGATGGCGTAATTATTCTTGCCCGTTACCGGATCGACTCGATACTTCGCGGCGTACTTCGCAAAGGCATCAACCACCGACGTCGAAGGCGTGATCGGATACCATGCCGCGACCGTCGCACCGGCGTATATTGCCCCCAGCCCGCAGGCTGAATTTCCGCTAAACAGGATCTTATCGCCCAGCAGATCGCGCCGCTCAACTCTGATATCGAGCGGACATTCGAAATTTTCAAGGATGTTTTTGACACCGATTGTAAGAGCTTTAATATTCGGCTCGATCAGCTTTTCCTTGCCATTGAACTGCTCGCTAATCAGGCCTTCGAGCACGCTGAACTCGATGTTGAGCAACGCCGAAAGGGCACCGATATAGACAATATTTTTGAAAAGCTGCCGCTGACGTGCGTCGGTAAACTCGGCATTGCAAAGAGCCATGAGCGGAATGCCGATCTCGGTAATGTCGTCGCGGCCGTATTCCGGCGGCAGCGGCTTTGAGCTGTCGTACAAAAAGTAGCCGCCCGCCTTCACCTCGGCATAGTCCTTTTTCATGCTCTGCGGATTGACCGCGATCATCAGATCGATGCCCTCACGACGGCCAAGATATCCCTTTTCGCTAACCCGCACTTCGTACCATGTCGGCAGCCCCTGAATATTCGAAGGAAAAATATTCTTCGGCGTGACAGGGATGCCCATGCGGAAGACGGCCTTAGTAAACAGCGCATTCGCCGACGCCGAACCGGTACCGTTGACGTTTGCGAATCTAACTACAAAATCGTTAATCTTCGTTTCTTGCATTCAATTATCTTATTGCGCACTCCGCAGGATCTTTTCCATCTTTTTGCCTTTTGCGAGCTCGTCTATGAGTTTGTCGAGCCAACGTATCTTTTGCATCAGGGGGCTTTCGATGTCTTCGACGCGGATGCCGCAGATGGTGCCTTTGATCAGGGAGGCGTTCGGGTTCAGCTTCGGAGCCTTGTCGAAGAATTCGCGGAAGCTGGTTCGCGTCTCGATCTGTTTTGCGAGCCCGGCCTTCGTGTATCCCGTCAGCCACCGAATAATTTCGTCGACCTCTTCCTTTGTGCGGCCTTTCTTTTCCGCCTTCGCCACATAATGCGGATAAACCCCCGCAAAACTCATCGCGAAAACTCTATCGTTTGCCATTACATTGCCCCGTAAACCGAGCGTCGCCCGTCGTACCCGTGCCGTTCACATTCGCAAAG
>JANNGV010000092.1:0-1644 GCA_031404055.1 Chloracidobacterium sp. | reverse complement strand
TACCAGGAAGCTCATACGGTTTCGAGTCTTAAAGGCTCGCCTCCGGGATATGTTGGTTACGGCGAAGGCGGTGTTTTGACCGAGGCGGTTCGCAGAAAACCGTACTCGGTCGTGCTGCTTGACGAGGTTGAAAAGGCGCATCCCGATGTGATGGAGCTGTTCTTCCAGGTATTCGATAAAGGTATGTTGGAAGACGGCGAAGGACGCGAGATTGATTTTAAAAACTGCATCATCTTGCTTACATCAAACGTCGGGACCGACACGATAATGAAGCTGTGTGCCGATCCGGACACGACGCCAAACCCGGACGGATTGGTCGAAGCCGTAAAGCCCGAGCTTGTAAAGGCTTTCAAACCCGCATTGCTCGGCCGTATGGTCACGGTTCCCTATTACCCGATCACTGACGACATCCTTCGTTTGATCATAAAATTGCAGCTCGGCAAGATAAAAAACCGCATCGCGGACAATCACGGTGCTAAGTTTTCTTACGATGACTCGGTCATATCGACGGTTGCGGAACGATGTACCGACGTGGACAGCGGAGCACGCAATGTCTACAACATTCTTACCGGAACGCTTCTGCCTGAAATGAGCGGCGAGGTGCTGTCGCGAATGGCGAGCGGCGAGGGGATAAAGAGCGTCCATGTAAAGGTCGGCGAAGGCGGCAATTTCGCCTATGATATATCGTGACCTTTTCCGCTTGATCGAGACTATGGCGGGATCTCCACGCTTTACCTGATTACGCGAAGCAGGAAGCGTATTAGGCCGGCGGGAGAATCCCGTCTCCGCTGCATTGCAATAAAAGTTTACCCGCCACAGCGTGCGGCAATTTGCACGTGTATCGAGGCGTCTTCCCAATCGGAACGTATTCCGAAACCATAAAGCCGGCAAAAATCCGTATGCACGCCGTCTAGTTTTGCGTCAGATTTTTAATTGATGGCTTGAAAAAATATGGCAACCACACAAGACCAACGATACCTACAAATGTCGACACCGCTTGCGAAGGACTATTTGCTGATCAAGCGCTTTCGCTGCCGCGAAGGGCTCAATCAGCTGTTTCGCATCGAGGTCGAAATGCTGCACGAAGAAGAAGTTGAGGGCTTTACGCCGACCGCCATCGATCCGAAGAAATTGCTCGGCAATCCGTTGATCATTTCGGCCCATCAGCCCGGCCCGACCGTGCGTTATTTTCACGGTATCTGCAACAGCTTTTCGCAAGGCAGCAGAAACCCCCGGTTTTCACAATACCGCGCCGAATTGGTGCCGAAGGTTTGGATGCTGACGCAGATTTCGCAAAGCCGGATATTTCAAAATAAAACGGTGCCGCAGATTCTGGAAGAATGCCTAACAGGCTACGATTTTGACAACGAGATACAGGGAGATTTTAAGCCCCGAAACTATTGCGTTCAATACCGGGAATCGGACTGGGACTTCGTTTCACGGCTGATGGAAGAAGAAGGTATCTTTTACTATTTTGAGCACACGGTGGACAATCACCGGCTCATTATCGCTAACACGCCCGCATCGCACCGGCCTTGTCCCAGTATGCCGAAGGTAACTTTCGCGTTGGAAAGGTCTGAGATCGTAGAAAACTGGATTCCGTCGATCTATTCCTGGCGTGTCGATAACACGGTCCGGACCGGC
>JANNGV010000091.1:0-6064 GCA_031404055.1 Chloracidobacterium sp. | reverse complement strand
ACACATCCGAGGAAAAAAGCTTTTTAGTGTCCTTGTGCTCGTTTATCGTGTCGAGGTCACCAGTCTCCTTCGCCTTGGTTCGCTGGCGAAGATACGCGATGAGCATCTGCTTTAGCGTTTTGTGCGTGGACCAGATGGCCTGATCGGGGATTTGATCGATGGCGCATGCCCAGCCGGCGGGATCGGCCAGTATTTCGTTCCAATTTTCGCCGATCGAATCGCAATAAAGCCTTTGAAACACAGGAGCAACCCACGTCGGGGCGTGGACGCCGTTCGTCACGTGCGTTATCGGTACGTCGTTTACTTTTGTTCCATCCGGGAACATCGACACCCAAAGATCACGCGACACTTCACCATGCTTTTCGCTTACACCATTTGCCGAGCGGCACATCCTGATCGCAAGCGGAGTCATTCCGAATGCTTCGGCCCCGTTTTCGGGATTTGTGCGGCCCAAGGCTAAAAACTCTTCTTCGGACAGGCGCAGGGCTGAAATAAATCGGCTGTCGAAGCAATCGAGCATTTCGGTTGTCGCGAAAACATCATTGCCGGCCGAAACGGGCGTGTGGGTCGTGAAAACACATTTTTCGCGGACGCTGGCGACGGCGTCTACGAAATGGGCATCCGCATTCGTTTCCAGAAATTCGTGTGCGAGTTCGAGAGTAAGGAACGCCGAATGGCCTTCGTTTAAGTGATAAACGGACGGTTCGACGCCCATCTTACGCAATAGGCGCACTCCGCCGATGCCGAGAACTTTTTCCTGAACGATGCGCGTTTCTGTACTGCCGCCGTATAGATGGCCGGTGATCAGGCGGTCAATTTCTGGGTTCTGAGAGACGTTTGTGTCGAGCAAATCTAGCGATATACGCCCGACCTTTGCCAGCCAGGCCTGAGCAAAAACCTCGCGGCCGCGTATGTGCACCGAAACAAAAATGCGTGCACCGCTCGGGTCCAAAACAGGTTGGAGGGCCAGTTCCGAATCGAAAACATCGAGATACGCTTCTTCCTGCCAGCCATCGTGCGCGATCTTTTGCCGGAAATAGCCGTAGCGGTAAAGCAGCCCGATAGCCGTTAGCGGCACGTTCAGATCGCTGGCTGATTTGAGATGATCGCCGGAGAGAATGCCGAGGCCGCCCGAATAGGTCGGCAGCGAGTTGTGCACGCCGTATTCGGCACAGAAATAGGCGACCGGGTTTGCCGAGCTGATCTTACCAAAGGTTTCAGGCTCTTGAGCTAAATACTTATCAGTGGCCGCCTTAAAACGTTGCAGACGTTCGACATACGCCCGGTCGGTCGACTTTTGCCACAACCGAAGTTCAGTTACTTTCTTAAGTAAAAGGCGCGGATTCTGCTCACATTTTAGCCAAAGTGCCGGATCGATCTCGCGGAAAATCTCGGTGCCTTCCGGGTTCCAGGACCAATGGAAGTTTCGCGACAATTCGTCGAGGGCCGATAAATTTTCAGGAAGCTGTCGGGAAAAATCGAACGCGGTGGCGGTAGATGGTTGTTCTGGCTCAAAGCCGGCTGCAGACTGCATATCGCTCAAGGTGACGGATTCTAACTCCTTCATGGTGTGATCGGAACACTTTGTTGCTTAAGTGAGCAAAGTAAAACTATAAACCAAGATTTGACGAGTATCAAACAACCGCTAATAAATACCTGCATTATTCCTATGCTGGAACAAGATTGTACGACGAAAAAGGCTCGGCTTTGTTGTGAGAGCGATAAAATTTACGTACTATTTTTAGTTCAGAGTTCAAGGTATTGCTTGTTCTTTCGCTAGGGCAAAACAAACTGAAGCCTGAACTCTAAACTTTTTATGAAACTGAAAATCATTCCGGTTAAATGGACCGACGAAGGCGTTGTGATGCTTGATCAGCGCCTGCTGCCGACCGAGGAAAAATGGCTGACGTTGCGGACTTACAATGACGTCGCGACCGGAATTAAGGACATGGTCGTACGCGGGGCACCGGCGATCGGTGTATCGGCGGCTTACGGCGTTGCTCTTGGGGCAAAGCTTTTTGTCGGCACGACTGTGGCTGATCTGGAGGACGAACTCGAGTACGTCAGCGAGGTGCTGGCAAAGACGCGGCCGACAGCTGTAAATCTTTTTTGGGCGCTCGACCGGATGAAACGGACATTTCAGAAAGCAAAAGGCGAGGGGAAGTCGGTCAGCGAAATCAAGCAGATATTGTTAGAAGACGCGAAGGCGATTCACGAGGAAGATATTGAATCGCAAAGGCTTATCGCGCAGTTTGGAGGCGAATTGCTGGACGATAATTCGACTGTTTTGACCCATTGCAATGCCGGTGCTCTGGCGACCGGTGGAGTTTGGGGGACGGCTCTCGGCGTTATTCGAGGTGCGGTAGACCAAGGCAAAACGATCTCGGTCATCGCGGACGAAACTCGGCCTTATTTGCAAGGCGCACGCCTAACTGCCTGGGAGTTAATGGAAGACGACATCCCGGTCACGCTCATCACCGACAACATGAGCGGCCACATTATGAAAAAAGGCGGTGTTCACGCAGTCGTTGTCGGTTCGGACCGCATCGCGGCAAACGGTGATGTCGCAAACAAGATCGGCACATACATGGTCGCCGTACTTGCACGCCGCCACGGCATCCCGTTCTACGTCGCCGCTCCGCTATCGACCGTCGATCTGAACTGCCCGACCGGCGATGAAATCCCTATCGAGGAACGTGACGAACGTGAGGTGACGCATATCAAGGAAAATCAGCTTGCACCTCTCGGCGTCGGGGTTTCGAATTATGCGTTTGATGTGACGCCTAACGATCTGGTGACGGCGATTATCACTGAGAAGGGCGTGGCGAGAGCACCGTATACTGAGAGTTTGAAGAAGCAGTTTGAGGACTAAGAATGTAGATTTATACTGGTCTAATTGTGTTAAAATAGAAGCATGAAGAATGGCATTGCCACGTTCGAAATGATCGCCGAGCTTCAGCGGCTTGCGGAGAGGGCGTTTGTCTACAAGCTGAAGCAGAAAGACGCGAGTATAACTCCGCAGCAGGTCGAAGCGGAAGTGTGCAAATGGTATAAAGAGCGGCCCGGTGCAGAGTTTGGTGATGGTATTGGACGGGTTGGCGATCCTTCGCGGTTTAAATAGTTGGTTAAGTAGTTATCCGATATCTCGAAGAACATTCCAAAGCGGTTGCGGAACGCCTTAAGGAATTAGGCGTGGAATTTGCCGTTGTTGGTGGCATTGCGGTCTCATTCAGATCCATTGAACGAACCACAAAAGACTTTGATCTCGCGGTAGTTGTAAATAACGATTCCGAGGCGGAGTCGGTCGTTCGGACCTTGATTGGATTAGGTTACCGAGTGGGACAGTTGCTCGAGAGTGACGTTACCGGGCGTTTGTCCACGGTGAGGATGATCTCTATAGGTGAGCGCGAAATATTTATAGATCTTCTTTTTGCGTCTTCGGGAATCGAGCGAGAGGTTGTTGAAGGTGCCAGTCAGATAGAGATATTTCCTGGCCTTTCCGCTAAAGTTGCCTCGCGTTCCGCCTTGATCGCCTTGAAGGTTTTATCCGCCGACATTAAGAGGAGGCCTCAGGACGTAATTGACCTCGGTAATCTATTGAGAGCCGCCGCGGATGGGGAAATCTCGACCGCATACGATCTAATCGACCTCATAACTGAAAGAAAATATAACAGAAATAAGAACCTTCGCAATGAGTTGGACTCCTATGTGAGTGACGCCTGTGCTGGGATGTAACAGACTTATATCTCAAAATTTCAATCGGGATGCTTATGTCGAAGAGTTAACAGCGGATTTATGTTGTTTGATACACTCCTGAAATTCAGAGCAATTGTGTGCTCGCCGAGATTGGGATTGCGGACTAATTTCCGCCGGATGTCGGCGTTTCGAATTATGCGTTTGATGTGACGCCAAATGATCTTGTTACCGCGATCATTACGGAAAAAGGTGTTGCGAGAGCACCTTATACTGAGAGTCTGCGAAAACAGTTTGACTCGTTAGATGGGACCTAAAATGCCAATAATTTCAGAAAGCGGGACGCGATATGAGCTTTGACCTTTATTTCTACAAGGAGAAGGGCCGAGAGTTACCGGAGAGCGAAGTCGGCGAATATCTTAATGCGAATTTGGTCGAGGTTGATGAAAACGGATTCCAGTGGTTGTTCGAGAATGAAGATACTGGTGTTTACTACACATTTGAACTAAACGATCCAGAGGACGATCCCGAAGCAATAGAATTGTATGAGAGTTTCGCGAGTTTTGACAACACGCGTTTTTCGTTTAGTCTGAATTTTATTCGACCGAACTTTTTTGGGCTTGAGGCTTTTCAGTTTGTAGAACGGTTTATGAAAGACCTTGGCCTGTTCACTTTGAACCCTCAGTCTGGAATCGATTCAGAGAACCCGACTATAGAAGACTGTAAGGCATATTACGAAAACTGGTCGAATACAAACATACAATTCAGCAGCACTCATTTTGACGAGTTCAACTTAGTTCACATTCCAATCGAGAAATCAAACAATATTTGGGCTTATAATTCTCGCCTGAAGGAAATGCAAAACTTTTTAGGCGATGATTATTTCGTGCCTAGTTTAATACTTGCGAAGCAAACAGACACTGGTAAGATCGTGACATTTTCAACATGGACAGAACATATACCAAATGTGTTTCCTTCTGCGGATTATTATGCAGTAAACCGCAAGCGAAAGAAATTACTGCGAACGCGAGACGAGACCGGCCTTTTATCGTATGCAACGCTTATGCAAACATTCGGAGAGTACTTTGAAGACTTTGAACTTGGAAATTGCAAGATCATTCACCCTGAAAATGCCGCCAAGGTCGCCGCCATCTTCAACAGCGTCGTGTTTGATGAGCTACTCGCCGGCTTTTTCGAGCCCGTAGATATTGAAAGCCTGACCAACGCTGTTAGGGCGGAAATCCAAATCGAGATTTAGGAATGATTGCGTGGCACGTGACCGGAAACTACTATTCTTGATATACTTAAGGCTGAATATCATTCTTTTTTAATAGAAGGAAATATGATCGAACGCGAACGGATCGAGATGGATGTGGTGTTTGTCGGGGCCGGGCCGGCGAATTTGGCGGCGGCTTTGCATTTGAAGAACAGCATTGCGGAGCATGACGAGCTTGTTGAGCGCGGCCTGCGGCACGGCAATAAGGTCGGCGAGATCGAGATCGGCATTGTTGAAAAGGGTGCCTATGTTGGTGCACATATATTGTCCGGTGCGGTGATGGACCCGATTGCGATCCGCGAATTGATGCCGGATTTTCTGGAGCAGGGATGTCCGGTCGATACAGTTGTTACGGAAGACGCGTTCTGGTACATGACCAGAAACAAGGCGATCAAGGCCCCGATCACGCCGCCGCCGCTGAAGAATAAGGGCAAGTACATAATCAGCCTTTCGAAAATGTGCGAATGGCTGGCGGAAAAATGCGAGGAGGCCGGGATCAATATCTTCCCGGAATTTCCGGCGTCAGAAGTTTTGTATGACGAGAATGAACAGGTGATCGGCATCAGAACCGGCGACAAAGGCATTGATAAGGAAGGAAATCAGAAAGAGAATTTTGAACCTGGGGTCGAACTGCTTGCGAAGGTGACGGTTTTGGGCGAAGGCTCGCGCGGCTCACTGGCAAAGCAGTTGACGGCTCGGCTTGGTTTGAACGAAGGCAGGGAAGCGCAGGTTTTTTCACTGGGAGTAAAGGAGCTCTGGGAGGTTCCGGCGGAGAATTTTGCGGAAGGTAAGGTTGTTCACACGCTTGGTTTCCCGTCCGACGCAAAAACGTACGGCGGCGGCTGGATATATGGATTGAAGAATAATGTGATCAGCATCGGTTATGTAACCGGGCTGGATTACCTCGACCCGACGATCGATCCGCACGCGGAGTTTCAGAAATTTAAAACGCATCCGAAGATCGCTGAGATATTGAAGGGCGGCAAGATGCTCAAATACGGAGCGAAATCTATCAATACTGGCGGCTATTACACGATGCCCCGGCTTTATGCCGATGGTGTTCTGCTGGTTGGCGATTGTGCTTCGTTTTTGAAC
>JANNGV010000090.1:0-11489 GCA_031404055.1 Chloracidobacterium sp. | reverse complement strand
TGGCTCTTGGCTCACCTGGAACACCTGTAACAAGTGAGACGGTGCGAATCCCATGATCAAAAGCCTAGGGTTCCGCTCATATTGTTCGCTTCACCCCAGGCTTTAATATTTGAAGCCTTCAGCGTCAGGAAGGTCGGCCCCTTCGTTACATATTTACGAACACCAATAACCTATATTGAGCGTCTGGATGGCTATTCGGCTGCATCGTCCTGAGCCAGGATTGCCCGACGCATCGCATTGGCCGCAAATTTCGTAGTTGCTCCCGGTGCGATAGATTGCCCGGCATGGTCCCTGCGGGAAGTATGTCCAGCATCCTTCAAATACTCGAGAGCCCTGACCGGCAAGCACGGCATTTGAAGTCGAAAGAAAAATACCCATCACCGACTGCCCGACCGGAGCAGCACAGTGCGAAGGTTGGCCGAAACTTTCAGCGGCCATTACCGGGGCACCATCTGAGCGCGACGCTCCAAATATGAAAAGAAACGCAAAAAACGACGTGACCAGAAACACGGTCTTAAATGTTCGGTTCATTAGATTATCCTCCTGGAATTTAATTTAAAAGTGATCCGGCCCGGAGTTAGCACATCTTGGACTGAAACGTTTGAGAAAAGACTAAAGCAGGGAAGCTCCTTGCTCTGTTGGGGGGTAAGCAATGCGATCTCGCCAGATTGAAATCGAACTGTGGCAAAATCTTACACGATCAGGAAAATGAAATCAATTCACACGAGTGAGGGGGAGCGCAAATATTTTTTCCCTATCCTGAATGTTAGAACTTAGCGATGCGGAGTCCTCGACGAATTGACGATGGGTACAAAGCCACCGTCGTCTAAAGACCTGCCTATGACTTCGCTTTTTTTATGGCTTCGATCATTACCGGAACGGCTTCGAAGAGGTCGCCGACGATTCCGTAGTCGGCGATGTCGAAGATCGGGGCTTCGCTGTCCTTGTTGATCGCGATGATCGTGTTGGCATTTTTCATACCCACGATGTGCTGGATCGCACCGGAGATGCCGAGGGCGATGTAGACCTTTGGGGCGACGGTCTGGCCGGACGAGCCGATCTGCCGGTCGATAGGCAGCCATTCGCTGTCGCAAATCGGACGCGAGGCAGCAAGATCGGCACCCAACGCATCGGCCAACTGCTGTGCGAGAGCAATATTCTCCTGCGATTTGATCCCGCGACCAACGGCGACGATGATCTGCGATTTGGTGAGATCGATCGAGGCCTTCGCCTCCTGAAACGGCTCTTCGGGCGTCATACGAAGATCGCCGACCGTGACATCCATCACTTCAACCGCAGCACTTCCCTTCGCCGCTGCATCCCCGCGAAACGCCCCGGACTGAAACGTAACAAAATACGGGGCCTCGCCGCCAATCGTGACATCGGCATCCAATTTGCCGAGAAAAATACGCCGCGTCAGCACAAGCCGCTCCCCTCCTGTTTGAGAATGGGCGGACGGATTTGGCTCCCCTCCTGTCTGAGGAGGGGTGGATGCCGCTTCGGCAGACCGGGTGGTCGCAGACTGGGTGGTCCGATACCGGATGCAATCGCCGACAACCTCACGCCCAAGCCTCGCCGCCACCTTCGGTGCAAAATCACGCACTTGGTACGTGTGCGACATCACCACATACTGCGGATTCTGAGCCTTTATCACCTGCTCCCACGCATCCGCATAACCATCCGGCGTGTATGTGCCAAGCTTCTCATTCTTGGCGACAATTACCTTCCCAAGGTCGTATTGGGCGATCTCCTGTGCCAACGCACAGTCCTTATCGCACGGGATAACAGCCGATACCTTTAACCCAAGGTCTTTGCCAATCGCCTGTGCAGCGGTGATCGCCTCAAGCGAGGTCTTATTGAGGACGCAATTTTTATGTTCTATGAATACTAATATCATCTCAATTAGAAAGGTTGTTTGTGTACTCGTCTATACAACTGAGAAACTGTCGTCTGGTCGAAGTCAGGCCGAACTCAAGAATCTCGGTCAAATCAACACTTCCGACACCCGGCAGAACTTCGCTTTTTTCTACGACCTCGTACTTGCCGCCACGCAGGATATAAAATTCCATTACGGAATCTCGGTACCGCCAAACTTCACGAATGCCGATCGCGGCAAATATACTCATCCTGTTCAGGGACGATTGTTTAATATCAACCTCTATGGTCAGATCGGGTGGCGGATCGAAATCAAGGTTTATAACTTTCCGACCGCGCACGTATTCCGCGTTTTCAATATAATAGGATTCATCCGGCTCGAAGCCGCGCTCCAGAGCTTCCCGTTGAAATGTGGTCGAACCGGCGGCGCATATCTCAACATCCAGTTTATCCGTAAGCCTTTCAAAAAGCATCGCGACTAGTTTCTTGACACTTTCGTGCTGAAAAGAAAGAACCATGATCTCTAGCCTTCCTCGGTCATATGTCAAATGAGCCGGCGTTTCGTCGTGCAGAACATCGGCAATCTGTTTGTAAGAGTTCCAGCTAATGTTGTGCAGCAGAACCGTCTGTGTGTTTTCCGCAACCCTATTCATACGAGGTTATAATACACGAACTTCATTTTTCAGTCTTTCAACCAACTCAACCGCGCCCGCCTTTGCATCGCCGTTACCGAGCATCTGTGTCTGCTTCGTTTTTAGCGGCATATAGACTTTCTCTATCGTCTGTGCGGAGGCAAACGCGGCAACCGACGGCGTGACATCGCGGATCTCCTTCTTCTTCGCGGCCATTATGCCCTTCAACGAAGCGTATCGGATCTGCGAAATTCCGGACTGGATCGTCAGCAGTGCCGGCAGCTTGTACGTAAACCATTGATACCATCCGCTTTCCAACTCGCGTTTGAGTCGGACGCTGCCTTCAAGCTTGGTGCGATCAACCTCGATGACAAGCGTAGCGTGCGGAATACCGAGCAGTTCGGCAAGGATCACGCCCGTTTGCCCAAAGCTAGAATCGTCCGACTGCAAGCCGCTGAAAACCATATCGGCGTTCTCTTCGCGAATGGCGTCGGCAATAGAGGCAGCTATCTGGAAGGGCGAGAGCTTTTTGGAATCTTCGACGATAACGTGGATCGCCCGGTCGGCACCGCGGGCCAAGGCGTCCTTGATGACAGTCTTCGCACTCTGCGGCCCAAGCGAGCAGACGACAACTTCGCCTTCGCCCTTGGCCTCTTTCATCCGCAGGGCTTCTTCGAGAGCGTAGCCGTCAGACTCATTCGTCTGATGGGCAATGTCACCCTCGTTGATCCACTTCTCATCGGCTCCGATACGCAAAACCGCATCCTTGTTGGCGACCTGCTTCATTAAAACAATGATCTTCATATGTCTAACTTAAGATCGTTTAGAGGCGGGCAAGCCCGCCTCTAAACGATCCAAACCTAATCCTCGTAACGCTTAAAGATCAAACACGCGTTCGTCCCGCCGAAGCCGAAGCTGTTCGACAAAACGTAGTCGACCTTTGCCTCGCGGGCTACGTTAGGAATGTAATCCAGATCACAGTCCGGATCGGGAAATTCGTAGTTGATCGTCGGTGGCAGCCTATTCTCGTGCATCGCCAAAACTGAGAAAACGGCCTCGATTCCGCCTGCGGCCCCGAGGGCATGGCCGGTCATGGATTTGGTAGAGCTGACGGCGAGTTTGTCGGCATGCTCGCCGAAAACCTTGCGGATCGCCATCGACTCGAATTTATCGTTGTACGGCGTCGAGGTCCCGTGTGCGTTGATATACCCGATCTGTTCGGGGGTGATTCCGGCGTCTTTAATCGCACGCTGCATGACACGAATCGCACCCGAACCTGTCTCATCGGGCATCGTCACATGAAACGCGTCGCCGCTCATACCGTATCCCGCGATCTCGGCATATATCCTTGCACCCCGAGCTTTTGCAAACTCAAGTTCCTCAAGGATCATGATTCCCGACCCTTCGCCGATGACAAAGCCGTCGCGTTCGGCATCGAACGGCCGCGAAGCACGTTTCGGGTCGTCGTTCCGCGTCGAGAGAGCACGCATCGAAGCGAATCCCGCGACCGACATCGGCGTGATCGCACTCTCCGCTCCGCCGCATATCATAGCATCGGCGTCGCCGCGTTCGATCAGCCGGAAGCTGTCGCCGATAGCATGTGCACCGGCCGAACAAGCCGTAGCGGTGGCCGAATTCGGCCCCTTGGCACCGTGACGTATCGAAACATTGCCGGACGCCAGGTTGACGATCGCAGACACGATAAAGAAAGGCGAAACCCGATCAGGCCCCGAGTTGAGGAGTTTCTCATGCTCGCGTTCGATTGCCCAAAAATCGCCGATGCCGGAGCTGATATATGTTCCGACCATCTCATCATTCGAGGAGTCGATCACGAGGCCGCTGTCTTTAACTGCTTCATCCGCGGCGGCAAGGGCAAAATGCGTAAACGCGCCCATCCGTCGGGCTTCCTTTTTATCGAGAAAGCTCAGCGGATCGAAATCTTTTACCTCGCAGGCAAATTGGACCGAGAACTTCTCAGGGTCGAACTTCTTGATGTAGTCCGCCCCATTCTCGCCATTCATCATGGCAGCCCACGTCGTCGGCACATCGTTCCCGCACGCCGTTACCAAACCGAGTCCTGTAACTACTACTCGACGTTTCATATTTCGTGAATCGTAAATAGTGAATCGTGAATCGATTTCGTCAAAGACTGACGATTTACAATTCACGATTCACAAAACTAAGCTGCTTTGTGCTGTTCAACGTAAGCGTAAGCATCGCGAACGCTCTGGATCTTCTCAGCGTCTTCGTCGGGAATTTCTATATCGAATTCCTCTTCGAACCGCATAACAAGCTCGACCAAATCTAACGAGTCCGCACCCAAATCTTCGATAAAACGGGCATTTTCGGTAACTTCCGCTTCATCTACACCCAATTCGTCAACAATAATCTGTTTAATCTTATCTTGAACTTCCGACATATTTTCTCCTCTATTTATAACGAGTCTAAAGTATTTCCTAAACTTTCTGAATTCTCAATATTGAACACCCGGACATCACGGTCTATCTGCCGCACCAATCCCGAAAGCACCTTGCCCGGTCCGACTTCTATAAACGTATCGACTCCCTGGCCGATCAAAAACCTTATCGATTGCAGCCATTGCACCGGCGACGAAACCTGTCGAGTAAGAGCCTCAGCAACTTTGCCGGCATCATTATTCGCGGTTGCATCAACATTATGAACTATCGGGACCTCAAAATCGGCAAATGCAAGCTTTGCCAGATCTTCGGTCAATTTCTCCTGCGCCGGCATCATCAACGCACAATGAAACGGTGCTGAAACATTCAATTTTATCGCCCGTTTTGCACCGGCGTCCTTCATCAATACACACGCACGGTCAACCGCATCCGTATCACCGGCAATTACTACCTGCGAGGGCGAATTGATGTTCGCCGGACTGCATATCTGGCCGTCGGCAGCCTCCGCGCATTTGCTTTCAACGATCTCCGCATCCAGTCCGAGGATCGCCGCCATCGCACCGACACCTACCGGAACGGCTTCCTGCATATACGTTCCGCGTTTTCGAACCGTTCTTACTGCATCAGCAAAATCTATAACTCCAGCGGCTACCAATGCCGAATACTCACCGAGGCTGTGTCCGGCTACAAAATCAGGTTTCGCAACCTCATTCGATTCCAACGCACGCATCACCGCGACAGAAACCGTCAATATCGCTGGTTGGGTGTTGGCCGTTAGCTGCAACTCAGCTTCGTCGCCAGCAAAACAAAGTTCGGAAAGCGAAAACCCGAGAGCATCGCCCGCCTGCTCGAAAACTTCCCTTGCCGCCGGGAAATTATCGAAAATGTCTTTCCCCATTCCGACGGACTGCGAGCCCTGTCCCGGAAAAATGTATGCCGTCTTCGTCATCGTCAATGCAGAAGCCCACGCGTTAGCAAGGGCGAAACATCCAAATTGAGCATTACGCCCATGCTAATACGAGGGCTTCTGCACTCATTAAAACCGTAATACAGTGCCGCCCCATGTTACGCCGCCGCCAAATGCGGTCAAAAGCACCAAGCTGCCTTCCTTTATTTTCCCGGACTGGATGCATTCATCTAACGCAATCGGGATCGAGGCAGATGAAGTGTTTCCAAGCTCGGCGATATTCGAATAAACCTTCTCATCAGGAACACCAAGCCGCGACGCGACAGCGTCGGTTATTCTCTGATTCGCCTGATGTGGGACCACAAGATCGACATCATCGACCGTGTAACCAGCCTTCTCGAGCATTTCGGCGGAAATATCGGCCATCGAACGCACGGCGACCTTGAAAAGCTCATTGCCTTTCATCTTGAAAAAGTGCTGGCCGTCGTCTATTGTCTGGTGCGTCGTCCCGAGCTTCGTTCCGCCGCCGGGAGCATAAAGCTGCTCTTCGTATCGACCGTCGGATTTGATCTTGGTCGCAAGAATTCCCTTTCCTTCAGGCACCGGACCAAGCACGGCTGCACCTGCTCCGTCTCCGAAGATGACGCAGGTTCCACGATCGGTATAATCAACATATTTCGTGAGCACCTCCGCACCGATAACCAAGGCATATTTAATTTGTCCCGTCCGAATCATGGACTCGACCATCGTCAGCCCGTACAGAAAGCCCGAACACGCGGCAAAAACGTCCATACCGGCCGCATTAACGGCGCCGATCTGGGCCTGGATCAACGCTCCGGTGGACGGCATTATTTGGTCTGGAGTGGTTGTGGCGCAAACGATAAGGTCAATCTCGGACACGTCTATGCCAGCCCGCTCAACAGCTTGTTTAGCCGCAAGCGAACCGAATTGGGAGGTGTACTCGTCATCGCGAGCCTTGTGCCGCTGCTTGATCCCCGTTCGAGAGGTGATCCACTCATCCGATGTTTCCACGATCTTTTCCAGGTCGGCGTTAGTTAAAACTCCGCTTGGATAAGCGTGTCCCATCCCAATGATGCCCGCGTTATCAGTAGTCATTGATTAGAATTAGAACTTAAAATTTCGAAAAATTCAAAAATCTATTCGGATTCTTTGACATCAATTATCTGACGGCCCTTGTACATTCCCGTCTTCGGATCGATACGATGCGGGACCTTTGCTTCGCCCGTATCTTTGTCAAGATAAAACTGCGGAGCTGTCAACGCGTCATGAGCCCGACGCTGACGTGTACGGGAATGTGAATGTCTTCGTTTAGGATTTGGCATAATTACTCCAATTTCAAATTCCAAACTCCAAATTTCAGATTCCAGATTAATTTGGAATTTGGAATTTGGAATTTGAAATCTGGAATTCAGAAATCTATTTAAGATTCTTCAGAGCCGCCCATCGCGGGTCGATCTCCGTTTCTTTACAACTACAATCTATCAAATTAAGGTTTGCACCGCATTTTTGGCACAAACCTTTACAATCATCTTTACAAAATATTTGGTCAGGAAGGTTCAGCAAAATTTGCTCGCGAACTACTTCTCTTAGATCCAACTCGTCGCCGTCGAGGGCGTCCACAACAAGATCGTCCGCCTCAAGCTCCGCCTCGCTTTCTCTCAACAACTCTTCGCTCGGCAAATACGCGGCCTCAAAATCAAAGGAAAGCGCGTGGTCCGTAGGAGTCAGACATCGTGTGCAATCGATTTCCTCCGCAACGCTTATGGTGCCGGTAACCTCGGCCTTAGAGTTGTTTTTTGAAATTTCGCCCGAAACGGCAGTGTCGCTTTTTAACCTTACGTTCTCGGTTTCAAGATCCAGATCATCAGCCGCGATTGAGAACTCGAAACTGTAATGTGAGCCTTCAAGTTTGGCCAGATCGACAATCATCACTCAGATAGAATAAACCGCTGTATCAAACATCTCAAAGCAAAAGGTCTAATTATAGCGAATGAGCCGCTTGTGTCAAACGAATTTGGCAACTAGGTAAAGCCAGTTCGACGGCCTATCGGGCTTCGCTTCCAATTGCATCGTCAAGTTTCGTGAACCCACGTTTGTAAATTAAAGCAGCCAGTTCGGTATTGATGTCCTTTGCAAATGACGGCCCGTGATAAACGAATCCAGTATATGCCTGCAGCAAACACGCTCCCGCCGCAATTTTCTCAAAGGCGTCCTGCCCGGAAAAAATTCCGCCAACTCCGATTATGGGCATCTTCCCTTTTGAGTAACGGTAAATCGTGCGAATTACGTCGTTCGATCTGGCCGCTAACGGCTTTCCGCTCAACCCGCCCGCACCGAATTCGGCGGCGTTCGCGGTTTTCAGGCCGTCCCGCAAAACCGTCGTGTTTGTAGCAATTATCCCTGATACCTCCAACCGCAAACACGTATCTACTAGCATTTCAATTTCCGCGTCGGTCAGGTCCGGTGCGATCTTGACCAGCAGCGGCTTTGTACCCATAGCTTTGTTCCGCTGCTGCAATGCACCCAACAACTCCTGAAGATTATCGGACTTCTGCAATTCCCTGAGATTTGGGGTATTCGGCGAAGAAATGTTAACCGCGATATAGTCGGCAACGCCGTGAATCAGATCGAAACTCTTAAGATAATTTTCGGTCGCCTCTTCATTCGGCACATCCTTATTCTTCCCGATGTTTACACCGACCACGCATTTGCGGTCAATATTCTTAAGCCGCTCGGCAATTCTTATGGCCCCATCGTTATTGAAGCCTAAACGGTTGATCAATGCGTGATCTTTGGGGAGTCGAAACAATCGCGGCTTTTCGTTGCCTGTTTGCGGTTCGAATGTCACCGTTCCGACTTCGACAAATCCGAATCCGAGTGCGGCAAGTTGATTTACGACAGCGCCGTTTTTATCGAAACCGGCCGCAATGCCAATTGGATTTTCGAATTTCACTCCGAAACGAAGAAGCCTTTCGGAAGATTCGTCACCAAATCGTTTGGTCGCAAATTTTTGAACGTATGTCGAGGCAAGGCCGATCCGCAATGCATTAATGCCGTATTCATGCGCCGTTTCCGCATCCAATCCGAAAAGCAGCGGGCGGATCGTCGAGTGATAAAAAGACATTTTAAGTGGGAAATTCAACCAAATCGTAAAGTTCGACCAGAGCGATCTCACATTCAACGGAATTAAGTTTCAGAACGGCATCGAAGCCTTCGATTGCTGTTTTGCCCCAACCCGGATGTTTTGAATAATGTTCAATGAGCGGCTTGTCTTGTGATATTAAAATGTAATCTTCCAAAGTTTCGATATAATTTGTATACCTCAAAAACTTTTCTCCGCGATCGTAATTCTCGGTTGAAGGGGATAGGACTTCGAAAATCACTGTCGGATTCGTCAAAACATCACCCTTGTCGTCAAGAAAAGTAGGCGGACCACAAACAATTGCTAAATCAGGATAGGAAAATAAACCTGCTTCGTTGGCCGCAATTTTCATATTCGGCGAATATCCGCGACAGCGTTTTCCGCGAAGCTGGTTGTGAGTTATTCCGTAGAGGTTATAACAAATTGTGCTGTGGTTGGGACTTTCACCAGCCATCGCATAAACGCTACCGTCAAGAAATTCATGCCTTTCCTGAGCAAAGCGCTCAAAATCTAGATAGTCGCCTTCGGAAAAAACAGGGTGTGTTTGTACACTCGCTAAGTTTTTCATAACTGTTCTTCGACTTTCCGCATCTATCTTAATCGAAAAAAAGAAAACATTGAACCTCAAACTTTGAACTTTGAACTTAGCTTTGCTACGATTTGCTTGCAAATGGCAGACGAAAACAGTTTAGTTGAAAAATCGCGGATCATGGACGGCTCCCGTATGAAGCGGGCAATCTCGCGTCTGGCGTCTGAGATCGTCGAGGAAAATCATGGCGCCCGTGATCTTTACCTTGTCGGCATACGCCGGAGAGGTGTGCCATTGGCTGAACGGATCGTTGATAAGATCGAGGCCCTCGAAGGTGTTCGGCCGCTTTACGGCATTATCGACATCACGCTCTATCGCGACGACCTTTCGACAGTCGGAGCAAATCCTATCGTCAATCGGACCGAATTAGCTGCGGATATAGAAGGAAAGATCATAGTTCTGGTCGACGATGTGCTTTATACGGGCAGAACGATACGGGCAGCACTCGACCAGCTTATGGATTTCGGACGCCCGAAAAAGGTGCAGCTTGCGGTTTTGATTGACCGCGGTCGCGAACACCGCGAACTCCCGATACAAGCGGACTTCATTGGTAAGCTTGTGCCGACCAAACAGACCGAAATCATAAAGGTCATGCTTAAGGAGTATGACGATATCGAAGCTGTTGGCATTTTCGAACGGCCATGAAGTTTGAGATCGTAAGCGAAATTGAACAGGTCGAAACAATCGCGGTCGGAAAATCGATCAGAGTCCTGTCGCTCTTGAATAAAAATACGGAAAAGGTCGATGGCGGAAGAAAAAAGGTATTGCAACTGTTAAACTGATTAGCGGTAATTTTCGTACAGCTGAAGTTCATTGGTATGATGCTCATGGCATCGGCAAGCGGGATTTGAAGATCAAGTTTCCTTTTCTGGATTAAATCATGAATGCACCTGAATTTGTAGTTTGCTTGAATAACAAAGGGTTTGCGGCTTCGCTCGAAGTAGGAAAGCTTTATCAGATCGTGCCGGACAAAGAGGCCGAGAAAATGGGTGGATTACGGGTGATAGATGAAGACGGTGAGGATTATCTCTACGATTCGGACATGTTCTGCCAGTTGCAGGTTCCGCCCATCGTAGCGCGAACACTGATTTCCGCCTCAAAGCAAGGTTAGACGCCTTGCTTTTTTTGTCAGACCACCTGCGGTAGCGGGCGGTTGAACGTCAAGAATGGACAAACCGTTTCGCCGCAAAGATCTGCTTGGTATTCGCGACCTGTCCGCCGCGGAGATTATGGGTATTCTCGATACGGCGGAAAACTTCCGGGAAATATCGAACCGAGAAGTAAAAAAAGTTCCTACCCTTCGCGGAAAGACCGTGATCAATCTCTTTTTCGAATCCTCGACACGAACACGCACTTCCTTCGAACTCGCCGCCAAACGGCTGTCCGCCGATGCCGTGAATATCAGTGTTTCTTCTTCTAGTTTAAGTAAGGGCGAGACATTGCTTGACACCGCGATGAATCTGGACGCGATGCAGCCCGACTGTATAGTTGTGCGCCATAGCTCGGCAGGCGTGCCGCATCAACTAGCGAAGGTCAGCCGTGCAGCCATAGTCAACGCCGGTGACGGAGCAAATGAGCATCCGACGCAGGCATTGCTCGATGCGATGACAATTCGTGAGCATAAAAAGAAGATCGAAGGGTTGGAGGTCGCTATCGTCGGCGATATCTTGCACAGCCGCGTCGCCCGCTCCAACATTCATTTGCTAACAAAACTCGGTGCAAAAGTCCGCGTTGCGGGTCCTGGAACGCTCGTGCCTTTAGATTTTCAACATTTCGTTGAGAAAGACTTGCAGGTTTGTCCGCACATCGAAGACGCAATAGATGGTTCCGATGTAGTCATGATCCTCCGCATTCAACGCGAACGGCAGGACTCAGCTTACTTCCCCACGCTTCGTGAATACTCCAT
>JANNGV010000089.1:0-2736 GCA_031404055.1 Chloracidobacterium sp. | reverse complement strand
AAACAAAATGATAGTGCACACCATTATAAAGACGTACATGACAAACGACATCAGATACAGAGCACTGACGCTGAGGCCGGCCGCGAGCAACACCTCAAAGAACGCCATCAGGTAAAGGAACATCCAGTCGCGATCCGATTTCCGCTGCAAGAGCTTGATTGCCGTCAAAGATAGGATGAGCCGTCCGAGTATGCCCGCAAGCATCGGCCCACTATCCGATTTCCCAAAAAAACCATAGCGCCATCCCGCGTAATAGGCCGGCAAAGCCAAAACTATTAGAACAGTTCCCCACCGCTCCGAAATCTGCCATTTCGTGCCTTCAAGAAGCCACGCGGCTATCATCACCGCAAAAAACATCGCGGTACCGACGATCCCAAACGTCCCCGAAACCCACAGCGAAAAAAAGCCGCAGAAAACGGCCGCATAGGAAAGAGATTTGAAAAGCTTCTCGAAATTCATTAGATAGGCACGATTTCAACCTATTCGATTATAAACCCGTGCGAAGGTACTGTCTAAGAAATTTCGTTTGTGCGCGGTTTTTGCTCTTGCGGGCAGGTCAGAACCACCTGGAAGGCCGTCGTTTTCAAACGATCTTTTGAATCGGTCGCCATACGTGAGGTAGGTTAGATCCCACTCCTTATTTGACTTGCGGATAGTAAGTCTTAAATAAAAGACCTAAACGAACCTCTTCAACATCTTCGCGTCTTTGTAGTGAAAAAAGAAGCTTACGGTAAAACCGCTACAGTGTCGGTTTAATCCTTTTCTCAAAAGGACGCCCAACCAAAATCCTTTGATTCTTTTGTTAAAACATGTTTATATATTAACAGGCATGTTGGCAAGCGGCTGTAAAGCGCCCGTCCCACCCCACCGTCTAATTTAAGAAAAACGACAGGAGTTTAGATGTTAATGACGAAAATTGTTTTTCTGCTTATTGTAGCTGCTGCTTTAACCTCGACGATCTTCACCCAACAACCAGGCAATGTCACGGTTAAGGTGACGATTGTCGACAAGGACTTAAATCTTAAGAACGTACCAAAATTCGCCCTAATCGTTCGCAAGGTCAACGATCCGGCGTTTGCTGAGCATAGACTTTCAACATCCGCGGACGGCTCGGCGACGATCTCTCTGGAGCCGGGATCCTATGTCGTAGTCTCGGCCAAGCCGCTCGCTTTCGAGGCCAAATCGTTTAGCTGGGAGGTGAATTTCGAGGTCGAACCGGCCAAAACGGCTTTCATCGAATTAAGCAGCGACAACGCAAAGATTATCTCGGGATCTCCCGATCTAAGCAGCCTGGCAAGCCGGAGAAGTATGAGTACGGGCGGCGAGTTGTTCAAAACTCTGCGCGACGGTGTAGTAACGATAGAGGGCGAGCTGGGAGCCGGAACAGGTTTTATTTTTGACGAAAAAGGACTGGTTTTGACGAATCAGCATGTCATCGACGAATCCAACGAAATACGCGTTCGTTTCGATAAAAATACGTCGGTCAAGGCGCGTCTTCTCGCGATTGACGAAGAGCGTGATTTGGCAGTTCTGCAAATAAATCTGAGCGCGTTACCTAAGAGTCGCGTGCTGAAGATGGCCGCGAACGAAACTATCGAGCCGTCGGTTTTTGAAGGCGAGCACGTCTTCACTATAGGCAGTCCGGTTAATCAGGAAAAAATTCTAAGCTCCGGCATAGTCAGCAAAATCGAAGCTCGGGCAATAATCTCGGACATCAGTTTCAGCACCGGAAATTCCGGTGGCCCTTTGTTCAATTCGATCGGTGAGGTGGTTGGCGTGACCACATTCTCGGTTAAAACACGGGACGGATCGGTGTTTACCGGCAACGTCGTTAAAGAAGATAGTTCCGGTCTAGCCGGGATCGTCCGGATTGAGGAGGCTGCGGCATTGATCGCCAAAGCTCGCGCTATTGCCGCCACAAAAGGCACACCCTCAGGCGAACTAATGCCTAATATACCCGACGGAGTATTCCCGATAGAGACCATAAAAACGGCGCTGAAGTCAAAAGATTTTCCGTTAAAACAATATGTTTCCGACGTCAAGAATTACCAGATAAAGTATATGACGCCGGTTTACAAGTTTTACGTTATGGAAAAGGACCGCATCGAGTCTTTGAATAACCGCAGGAAACGCAACAAGGAAAAAGGGATGACCGACACGGCCGATCCGTTCCGCGACCTCCGTTACTGGAACGAGTACGCGGGCGAACTCCGTCCGGTTGTACAGATACTTGCCCTACCCGAAACGGGGGCCAGCGGGGCGTCGATGCTTCTTAGCGTACTGTCGAGCGGCACGATCGGATATTCCACCCCGCTCGATCAAAAGTATAAAGCCGATTTCTACCAGATGAAGCTGATGTGCGACGGCAAAGAGGTCACCCCGCTTATCCGAAACAAGACCGAGATCGTCCGCGAGCTGCAAAACTACTATAAAGACAGAAAACGTTTCACCTACGCCGGCGTATATTCATACCCCTACGAAGTCTTCGCCCCAGGCCAATGCCGCCAAATGCAGGTTCAGCTCTTTTCGGAAGAAGATATCGAAACGCCAATCACCACCGACGTCCAGGAAGCAACAAAAAACCGCGTCTGGATGGACTTTCGGGACTTCAGGACACAGACGGCGGCGGTCAAACACTAGAGCGATCAATTAATGCAGAAGCCCGCGCGAAGTAAGGGCGTATGCTCCACGCGAGCGTTAAGCCCTTACTACGTGGGGGCTTCTGCAATGCATGGG
>JANNGV010000088.1:0-3885 GCA_031404055.1 Chloracidobacterium sp. | reverse complement strand
CAACGTAGTTCAGCAGGGAACCCATGTTCTTAACGCCGCGGGCGGACAGCGTGTTTATAGGGCCAGCACTGATCGCGTTAACACGTATATTCTGCTTTCCGAGATCGGCCGCCAGATAACGCGTTGACGCCTCTAAGGCAGCCTTGGCGACGCCCATGACGTTGTAATTCATCACCACCTTTTCGGCCCCGTAATAGGTCATTGTAACGATGCTCCCGCCGTCCCTCATTAGCGGCGAGGCGGCGAGCGCGATCTGCGTCAACGAGAACGCGCTGATCTCAAGAGCGGTCCGAAACGCCTCACGCGTGGTGGTCACAAACTCGCCTTCGAGTGCTTCCTTGGGTGCAAAAGCGATGGAGTGTATGACAAAATCGAGTTTTCCGTATCTTTCGCCAACCGCGGCAAATGCGGCATCGACCTCCGCCTGATTCGTTACATCGCACGGAATAACCATTGAATCCGGCAGTTCGCCCGCCAGCTTTTCCACGTTCTCCTTGAGCCGTTCGCCTTGATAAGTAAACGCCATCTTCGCGCCATACCCGCCACACGCCGATGCACACGCCCATGCGATAGAACGTTTGTTAGCAACACCAAAGATCATACCTACTTTGTTTTCAAGCATAATGTTTGTAGTAAATCGTGAATCGTAAATGGAAAGTCGAGAACAGTCAGACGTACCCGCAATTGGAAAGATCCATACTAAGATTCACGATTTACTATTTACTATTTACGATCCTCAATCCGTCACGTATATTCGCTGCAGTGTCTCAAAATCCAGAAAGCGGATGTCTATATCAACCGGAGTATCGCCAAAACGCTTCCGGTTTAAGACAGAATGAAGCTCATCCTCATCTTCCGGCGTAAGCTGCGTGACAAGCACCATCATCAGCCTTACCTTCATCCGGATATGCATTTCGCCGAACGTCTTTTTTACAAGAGCGATCTTCCGCATCATCGCGTCCAGCCTTTCCTGCCTCATATCCGGGGCGACGAGAAAGGCGACCTCAATGCAGCTGATCACGTCATTCTTGACCAAAACTGCGTCAAACGGGGCCTTGCCAAGCGTGACATGCCGCATTAGCGGGACATTCTCTTCCTGCTGAATCTGCCGTAAGGCGAGATCTTCGGCAACAATATAGGCGGATTGCAGGTCGCTTATCTGACCCGATTCAACTTCGAGGATCTTTGAAAGCTCGAAAACCTCGAGGTTTAGATTCTGCCGCTGAATCTCAGGCTGTGCGGTTTCCCAATCGATACGCTTTTGATCGGCCGTCGCCAAACGCGTCCGTGACCGGATAATACTCGTTATCGAAAAAATCGCAACAACGGCCAGCGAGACAAGGAGTACGGCCATCAACAGCCAGTTGGCGGCGACAATGGCAACAATAAGTCCAATCGACAAGCAAACAATCGCTACGAGCGATAGAACAACCCACGGCGTATTTGATTCGGGCCGGGCGAACCTCTCAAGCGATGTTTCGAGCTGTTTTGCCAAATTAATTAACCTGCTGTCGTCGATCTTTCAAACGGAATGTCATCGAAATGCGTCATTCGCTTGAAGTCCTTGAACCGCTGATTGATCTCGGAATACTCAAGTGCATCAACACGCTCGGTGCCGAATTTTTCGACGTTGAACGACGCCATCACCGAACCGTAAATCATCGCCCGGCGCAGAGTTTCGTCCGTAATTTCCTTTTGTGCCGCGAGATAGCCCATAAAGCCGCCGGCAAATGTGTCGCCCGCACCGGTCGGGTCAAAAACGCTTTCAAGCGGATAAGCCGGCGTCGAAAAGAAAGAATCCTTGGTAAACAGCGTTGCGCCGTATTCGCCGCGTTTGATAACAACGGCTTTAAGGCCGTACGCCATGATGGCTCTAGCGGCTTTGTGAATGTTCGGCTCGTCGGTCAACTGGCGGGCCTCGGCGTCGTTGATGATGATGCAGTCGACGACCTTGATCGTTTCGATAACCGCTTCTTTCATCGAGGAGATCCAAAAATTCATCGTGTCCATCGCGACGAATTCGGCAGTTTTACACTGTTCCCGCACCTGTTTCTGCAGCATTGGCAAAATGTTTGCGAGAAACAGAAGCCGTGCATTCTTTGAATTATCGGAGAGTTTCGGATCGAAGGTCTCGAACACATTCAATTGCGTGTCGAGCGTGTGGGCGGTGTTCATGTCGTAATCGTAACGGCCGCTCCAGAAAAAAGTCTTGCCCTCCGGTACGACCTCGATATCGTCGGTGTTTATAGCGTGGAGCTTGAAAACCGCCCATTCCTCGTCGCCAAAATCGCCGCCGACAACGCCGACCGCGTTCACCTGCGTGAAAAAGCTCGCCGAAAGCCCAAAGTGCGTTGCCGCACCGCCAAGAACTTTATCGCGTTTACCAAACGGCGTTTCAAGCGCGTCGAATGCGACCGATCCAACTACTGTTAATGACATATTTTTCAGTGGTCGGTGATCAATGGTCAGTTGTCGGCGCAAGATATTTCTGCAATTGACATCTGACCACTGACCACCGACATCTGTTCATTTTACACGCCACGGCGGATTTTTGCGATTGTCACCGGCATGAAAAAGGCAGATCTTGTTGCCGTTCGGGTCTTTCAGGTAGGCTTGCCGCCAGAGCCAGTCGCGGTCGGTTGGGTTTTCATCGAAATGGAGGCCATGCGATTTAAGGCGGTCAACCTCGGCGTCAAGACCTTCGCATTCGAAGTACAAGACTACATTATTAAGCGGCGTGACCGGATCAGCGATGTTGACCGATAGTGTTGATTCGCCGTCGGGACATTCGAGCCGTGCATAACGCGGCAGCGAATCGACAATAATTTTCAGGCCAAGCATCTGGAAAAATGCGACTGTTTCTACCGTTTTGTCCGAGTAGATAGTGACCTGATTAAGATTCATTGTTCGGAGTTCCTGCTTTAGCAGGCAAATGTTTGTGAATCGCTAACTAAAGTCTGAACTTCAAACGGATTATTTGACTGCTTGTAGTTCTTTGAGAACTTTCTCAGCCTCATCCTTATATTGACTTTGCGGGTTTTTCTCGATCATCAGCGAAAGATAGGCGACGGCATCTTCCCGAAGCTTCTCCGGTGCAAATTTGTCTTTTTCCTTCTCAAGCTTTAGATTTACCTTTTGCTTGCCCTTATTCTCCGAAAGATAATAGCTGCTCATTCCTGCGAGATAAAGGAACTCTTCGATCTTTGAAAAAGTCGGGTAAGCCGCATACGTTTCCTCGAACCGCATTATCACTCCCTTATACGCCTTCTTTAGGCGGAATGACTGCCAGGCGACGTCAAGATTGTGTTTGGCGTCCTGTTCGAGAATTGGATCTTTATCGATCGCCTGCGTTACATTACGTTGGGAAAATACCGGGACGCTTAGGATCATCAAAAAGGCGGCAGCAAACGAAATGGACAAAATTACTTTTTTCATAACAAAATGAAGATGTTTGAAAGCCGCCGAAAGTTGGTTTTGCGTTACGCTTTGACAGGTTCGGCCGACGGCATACCGCCCGTTGGCAAAACTCCAAACATTATTTCGAGGCGTACTTACCTATTATAGCGTCAAGCTTTTTCGCCGTTTCCGCAGGCCAATGATCGGGTGCGGTAAATATCGCGTTCTTTATCGCGTCGCGATATTGGTTCGGTGTTTCCTTGGCGGCTACGCGCTGCACGGCGTCCTTTAAAATTAACTGAGCGTTGCGAACGTTTTTGTTCAGATATTCGATCACCATATCGACCGTCACGGCCGGGTTCAGGACCCGGTCGGCGCCGCCCACGATTCCGGTGGAACCCATCTTTGCCAAATTGACGGCCAATCCAGCCGTGGCTGAAAAAGCACGCCGCCTGGCCACGCTCATGGGAAACAAAGACGCGTCGAAGG
>JANNGV010000087.1:0-1830 GCA_031404055.1 Chloracidobacterium sp. | reverse complement strand
CATGGTGCGCTTGGGCTCCGTGGTTGATGACATTCTGCACCGGCATGATTATCCGTCCGCCGTGTCAGCGCTTCTGGCGGAAGCTGTGGCGCTCACCGCCTTGCTGGGGGCAGCGCTCAAGTTTGAGGGCAAGTTCATTCTGCACCGTCCTCGACATCTATTAACTGGGCAAGCTTCTTGAAAGCCTGCTCTTTTTTCTTTTCGCTCAGCGTTTTCAACCATTCGGGCAAAAGAAAATCCTCGACTAGCGGCGAACCGATGAACTCGGCACCATTCTCGAATTCAAAAATTTCCGTCGCATTGTGAGCCTCGATCTTCGCCAGGCCCGCGGCGGCCGAAATCTCCTCCAATCGGCTAACGGTCGGTATTTCCGCAACCATTGCCTCGATCTCAGCCCCTTTCCGTCCGAGGTCTTCACTGAACAGCATTTCCCATAGCAGCGAGAAAATTTCGCCAAAACTGCCTGCGGATGGCAGAAAGATTGTCACTTTTCCGTCCGTCCGTGTCACCCGAACGGCCTCAACAACCAACTTCTCAATATCGGCCGGCTTAACAAAACTCGCATCAGCCAGCACGATGTCGAAGACCTCATCGTCAAACCGGATCATCGAAAAATCGACATCGGACTTGATTGCGGCCGCTTTGTCACGCGCGATTGTCAACAAATGCTCGTCATCGCTCACCGCAAAGATCGCCGTCTTCTTGCCAATCTTTTCATGCAGGGCAAAGGCGTGATCGCCGGTCCCGGCGTTGATGTAAAGCAAATTCTTAGCGTCCTTAAACCCCACATTTTTCTCCACCAGATCCGTAAATCGCCGCGTCCATTCTTCGTTAATATACAGATCGCGCAAAAACGCGCGTTCCTTTTGAGTTTTCACCATCTCTATATTTAATCGCAAAAGTGCTTGAATCGTAAATCGGGAATCGTCAATGCCGGGTTGTTTCCATTCACGATTTACGATTTACTATTTACGAAATATCATGGCAAAGAACGTTAAGGAACTGTTCGACCTAACAGGCAAAACCGCCATTGTAACAGGCGGTTCGCGCGGCATCGGCAAGGAAATGGCCGAAGCTTTAGCCGAGGCGGGTGCGAATTTAATGTTATGCGCCCGGCGTGCCGAATGGTTGGACGAAACCGTTAACGAGTTTACGGCGAATAACTTTAATGCGGCCGGAAAAGTTTGCGACGTGGCCAAGCCCGATGATGTTCATGCCGTAGTTGATGAGACGGTCGCAAAATTCGGCACTGTAGATATTTTGATAAATAACGCCGGTATTTCGTGGGGAGCAATGCCCGAGGACATGCCCCTTGAGCGTTGGAAGCAGGTTCTGGACGTTAATCTGACAGGCTGCTTTTTGTTCGCACAGGCCGCCGGACGTGAAATGTTAAAGCAAGGCAGCGGGTCAATCGTTAATATCGCGTCGATTGCCGGATTGACGTCTTCGGCAAACGGTCCGTTTTATGCCGGTTATTCAGCAAGTAAGGCCGGGCTCATCGGCCTGACACGCGAGCTTGCCGCAAGCTGGGGACGAAAAGGAATTCGCGTAAACGCTATTGCACCGGGCTTTTTTCATTCGCGGCTGGCCGATGCGGTTATCGATATATACGAAACTGCGATTCAGGAGAATAACATCATCCCGCGGGTTGGAAATGAAGGCGAATTAAAGGGCATTACAGTTTTCCTGGCATCCGACGCTTCAAGTTATATAACCGGCCAGACGATAGCCGTGGACGGCGGAATGAGTGTCTGATTTCAGGCTCCCCTCCTTACGAAGGAGGTGTGACGTTTTAACTCCCCTCCTGTTTGAGGAGGGGTGACCGCTTCG
>JANNGV010000086.1:0-3279 GCA_031404055.1 Chloracidobacterium sp. | reverse complement strand
GGGTTGCCGGTGCAACAAACCTTCTCGGCACCGACGTAGAATCTAGCTTTAGGATTCTTGTCGTTCCTAAGCTCGGTCAATGGAGACCACCGCTCACCAGTCAGCGTGTCGTACATCGATGCATGACGCTGTGAGAATGTGCCGCGGCCTGAATCCTGACCGCTAAGCCGGATCGGATATCCTTCGAGCACTAGTGAGCCAATCGCCATCGCTTCGGCAAATCCCCAATCCATCGGAACTTCGCCCGCGCCCATCTTTGCACGCCGTGCCAGCTGGCCGACCATTTTGGGATTAACGTGAAAGCCTTCTGGCACTAACGAGATCTTCTCGGATGCAATACGCAGGGCATCCTTGTCTCCTCCCGTTTGCATAACGCCTGAACCGTCTTCTTCGATGTGCGGGCTGGCCAATGCAGCTTTCTTCGGCTTTTCGGCGGCAATCTGTTTTGCACGGCTGAGAATGCCTTCATATTTTTCGACCACCTTATTCGTCATTTTAGTCAGATCGTCTTCCGATATGACCGCCTCGCGAATTAGTTGCTGGGCGTACAAATGCCTTGTCCCCGGATGAGCTTTAACTCTCGCGTACATTACCGGCTGCGTATAGCTCGGCTCATCGCCTTCGTTGTGTCCAAGCCGCCGGAAACCGACAACATCCAGTACAACGTCCTTGTCGAATTGTGTTCGGTAATCGAGGGCGATCTGAATTACGCGAAAAGCGGCTTCGGGATCGTCGCCATTGATGTGAAATATCGGCGTCTGTGTGATCTGGGCCGCGTCTGTCGAATAGATAGAACTGCGGGCCGATTCGACGCCGGTTGTGAATCCGATCTGATTGTTTATGACAATATGGATCGTCCCGCCGGTTCGGTATCCGGGCAGATTGGCTAGCTGGAGCGTTTCCATAACGATGCCCTGGCCCGAAAAGGCGGCATCTCCATGCAGGAGCACGGGCATCACCAGATCGATCACCTCTTCGCGCGATTTTTGTTCGCCGTTCCGAAGATCATCCTGTTTACCGCGTGCCATTCCTTCGACAACCGGATCGACGAATTCCAGGTGGCTTGGGTTACACGAAAGCTGTATGCGAAGCTCTTTGCCAGCCTTTGTTTTTCTGACGCCGACGGCACCCTGGTGATATTTTACGTCGCCTTCATCGGCAGGAAAATCGGGGTGTGAAGTGCCTTCGAAGACAGTAAAAATACGCTCGGCCATCGCTCCCGTTTCGGGATCGCCGATGATATTTGAAAGCACGTTCAGGCGTCCGCGATGGGCCATTCCCATATATATCTCGTCCACGCCGCGGGCCGACGCGCCTTCGACAAGCTGATCGAGCATCGGGATAACCGTTTCGCAGCCCTCAAGCGAAAACCGCTTCTGACCGAGGTATTTTTTATGTAAAAATTGCTCGAATTGCTCGGCTTCGATCAATTTCTGAAGCAGCTCAATTTTCGTTTCCGTCGCCAGCGGTTTGGTATCTACAAACTGTTCGCGGACCTGCTGCCTGATCCATTCTTTCTCGGTCTTGCTCTGAATGTGCCGGTATTCAATACCGACCTTTCCGCAATACGCTTTTCGAAGGATATCGAGGATCCGACGCAGCGTCGCCGTTTTCTCACCGTGCAGGCCGCCAGTAATGAATTCGCGATCGAGGTCCCAGATCGTCAGGCCGAAGCTTTCAATATCGAGTTCCGCCGCATGATGCGAAGTCATGTTCAACGGATCAATATCAGCCAGCAGATGCCCGCGAATGCGGTATGCATTGATCATCTGCAAAACGTTCGCCTGCTTTTCGATCTGATCGCTCATGCGGTCGTTGCCGAGCAGCATCGGGTTGAAATCGATCGCCCATCTAAGCGGCGGGTAATTAATTTCGAGGTCGCTGAAAATCTCGTCGTAAAAGGAGTGCTGGCCGATCAGAAATTCGTGAATCCTGGCTAGGAATAAACCGCTTTCGGCACCCTGAATGACTCGATGATCGTAGGTGCTGGTAAGGGTGATTATCTTACTGATACCGAGCAGCGAAAGGGCAGCGGGCGTCATCGCTTGGTATTCCGCTGGATATTCGATCGCCCCGGTCGCAATGATCGAGCTTTGACCCGCCATCAGCCGCGGGTTCGAGGCCACGGTTCCGAGCGTTCCCGGATTGGTTAATGAGATAGTCGTACCCTGAAAATCCTCGATCGTGAGCTTGCCGTCGCGTGCCTTTTTGACCTGTTCGTTGTAAGCGGCGAAAAATTCGGCAAAATTCATCGCCTCGCCGCCCTTTATGTTTGGCACCAGCAGATTTCGCGAGCCGTCTTTTTTCTCGATATCGATCGCGATGCCAAGATTGATGCTCTGATTCTCAAGCCGAGACGGAGCACCATTAACAAAGCCGTAGCCCTGATTCATATGCGGGAAGCTTTTTGCCGATTTCACGATAGCCCAAGCGATGATGTGCGTGTATGACACTTTGCCACGGCCAGCGGCCTGCAGGTGCGCATTGATAATTCCGCGATTTTCGTCAAGAAGTTTTACCGGGATAGTTCGCAACGAAGTCGCTGTTGGAACAGTAAGGCTCTGTTCCATGTTCTCGACGATCTTCTTTGAGGCACCGACAAGCGCCTTGGCGTTCGTGTCGGGCGAGACCGGCACGGATGTGGCTTTGGGTTTATCGGGCTGCGCTGCTGCCCCCGATGAGGCGGCAGACGCAGACGGCACACTTCCTGCGGGTCGTGTTTCCGTCTGGATTGATTGACCGTTTTTGCCCGATATTAAGTCGCCGAAAAATGTCTGCCACGATTCGTCCACCGATTTCGGGTCTGACTGAAAGCGAGCCAGCAAACCTTCGACATAACTCGAATTGGCCCCAAAATTCTCTGCAATATACTCCGATAAATTAGTAATTTTTTCGCTCACTTTGTTCCTTCGCCTATTATGAAATTCAGCCGGTGCAACAGAACATTCTAACGCAAAAACCTTAAAAACATAAGAGCATTAGGGACGGGCGGAATTAGCTGGATGTTTCGGAAGAAGCCCGCGAAGCGGATTCCTGATGGTCAATTTTATATCGCCTGGAAAGGCCGCGATCATCTCAAAAAAGAAAAAACTCACGTACTTTATCGAAAGGTTTTCGGCTTGTCGTTGGCGTTTGGCGTTGAAGGCGGGAGGTTACAAGATGATGACAACCCCTTAAAAGCTACTCAATTAGACGAAGCCTGCGATTTTTTCTGCGGTTTTGGAGCGTCAATTCCGGCGGCTTTTTCAAGATCGAGCTTGATTGCATCTAGAATTCCAT
>JANNGV010000085.1:0-6889 GCA_031404055.1 Chloracidobacterium sp. | reverse complement strand
TTGTTGGTTCTGAACATAGCTTTATTATTGACACCGGAAACATAAATGTCTAACCCGATAGCAACTGAAACTAGCGGTAACGTATTGGTGATACGCTTTACACGCCCGGAGATCCGTAATCCGCTGTCTATTGAAGTGCTCGAATCGCTTGACCGGATCATCGACGATGCACTTAACGCGGCGAGTGTGAAAAAGATAGTTTTTACTGGCACCGGAAACGCATTTGCGTCCGGTGCAGACCTGCGTGAGATAGCCGAGCTTACAACCGAAAAGGCAAGAGAGTTCTCGCTGCGCGGGCAGAGATTGATGAACAAGATCGACAATTCGTCAAAGCTGATAATCGCGGCGATAAACGGGTTTTGTTTTGGCGGAGCGTTAGATTTAGCACTTGCATGTAAGAAGCGGATCGCATCGCCGACTGCAACTTTTGCTCATCCGGGAGCGAGTTTGGGAATTATCACTGGCTGGAGTGGTACACAACGTCTGCCTCGGATGGTTGGCCAGGCAAATGCACTCGAGATGTTCTTCACGGCATCGCCGATAGCCGCCGATCATGCTTTACGTATAGGGCTGATCGATTCGATTGCTGCCGATCCGCTGTTCGCGGCCCTTTGAACTAATTGTTTACCACGCCCGATTTCACCTCCACATCAGGCTTGGTGAAATTCTCGTAATCGAAGGTGACACCCGCTTCCTTACGGACATCTAGACCTTTCTTGTCGACCCGGAACTGAGTGTAAGCTATCTTTTTTGGTGTCAGAATGCCAAAATCGCCGGCTTGATACTCAAACGTGTTTTCGGCAAATACTGACGGCAAAGTCAGTCCTTCGGGTTGAACCGTCATCGCGCGTACTTCCTTCCAAACTTGAAACGTGAGTGCGTCGATCCATAACTTACCGCGCAGACGGGGTCGAACGTCTCCGTCCATATCGACGTCATAGACGAGGGTCAGCTTTCCGTCACTAGGTACTCTTTTCAACTCGGTCGTAATGTACGGGCTGTCCTTGACCTGTTGATACGAGACAACGGTAATTTCGCGATCGCCCCGCATTTCGGTGCCTTCCAGCTTGAATTCAAAATATGGACGAAGGTTATCGGCAAGTGCGACCGCCTGGTAAAGCGTGAAAAGATTGAGCGATATTTCCTCGTCAAACCGCGAGCCTTCCTTGTCCAGCTTTTCCAGCTCCTTTTTTGACGAATCAACCTTGGCGATTTCCTCAAAGAAGTCCTGAGCACGCTTATCGGCGTCGTCAAGCTTCCTTCCGTCAACAGAAATAACATTGCGATACTCAGCAATGCTTCGCTCGTCTTTCGATAGCTGATAGACGATAAACGTAGAAACGATAGAACGCTTCTTCTTAACATTGCCTTTTTTATCAAAGACCTCAAATGTCTTTGTTTCCTGCGACATTAGGTTCTTGAATTCTTCGATGTAAGCCTTGCGCTGATTCGCCGCACCGTTGACTATCTGGTCTATTCCAGCACGGCTTGATTGTCCATATCCGCCGACAGCCAGAAGAAATAACATCCCGAAAGCGATACCCGGAAAACGTAGAAACAAGACTTGCATAATTCAACCCCTTAACTTGATTTAATACTAAAACATAACTCAAATATTCAATTGTACAACTTCTATATGCAGAAACCGGATTCATGGAAGAGCGTTTCATCCAAACAGATTGCAGATTGCCGCGTTTTTCGTGTGCGGCAGGATACGTGTGTTCGCGACAGCGACGGGACATGGAGCGATTTCTTCGTTGTGGAGAGTTCGGATTGGGTAAATATAATTGCATTAAGTAAGGCAAACGAGGTCGTCCTCATAGAGCAGTTCAGACAGGGTACTGAAGAGATCAATCTTGAACTGCCCGGCGGAATGATTGACGATGGCGAGGAGCCTCAAGCCGCTGCCAAACGCGAATTGTTGGAGGAAACCGGATATTCATCTGAGCGTTGGATATTGTTGGGAAAATCGCACCCAAATCCCGCGATCCAAAATAACACGATCTACCATTATCTTGCCTCCGATTGCGAGAAAACTGCGGAAACTGATTTCGACCAGCATGAGAGTATCGTGACAAAATTGGTCTCACTCGCTGAGATCGGATCTTTAATAGGCGATGGTAAAATTACCCATTCCCTGGTCGTAACAGCTTTCTATTACTTGTCGCTAATGGGGAAGAATTAAAGAAGGCTGAGGATGTATTTATGAAGATTCAACTAGTAAAACTCGCCCACGCTCGTTCGGGCGACAAGGGCGATACTGCGAATGTCGGAGTTATCGCGCTTGAGGATAAGTATTATTCACTTCTGGTTCGCGAAGTAACTGCGGAGGCGGTCAAAAGTCATTTTGGTTCAATGGTTAAGGGCGACGTCGAACGGTTCGAAATTCCCAATCTCCATGCACTAAATTTTTTATTGCACGAATCGCTTGGCGGCGGCGGGACCTTGAGCTTAATGACTGATGCGCAAGGCAAGACGTTCTCGACCGCACTATTGCGAATGAACGTCGAAGTTCTCGACAGTGAGGCTCATATCCTTGGCCTTTCATAGATTTGAGCACGAAACTATTTCTACAATCTGGACACGAAAAATTATGATTCGTTCTTTTGCACATTCTTGCTTGATTCTACTGCTAGTTTCTTCAAACTTCGCTCAGGTGATACCGAAAAACGATAAAGCATTTCTCGGCTTCTCGCCGGAGACGGCAAATGATCAGCGATTGCTTGAAACCAAATTTGATTCTTCACTTAACGCGAACAATTTGCGTGATTGGATGAAACGGCTTTCAGCACGCCCGCACCATCTTGGATCTTCTTACAATAAAGAGAATGCAGACTTCATAGCAGCTCAATTTCGGTCGTGGGGCTACGATACGAAGCTTGAGCAATACGACGTTCTTTTTCCGACGCCAAAAATGCGGCTTGTCGAAATGACTTCGCCGGAGAAATTTACTCTGAAGTTGAATGAGCCTCAGGTTGAAGGAGACACGACGTCGGGGCAGCAAAGCGAGCAACTTCCTTCGTACAACGCCTATTCGATTGACGGAGATGTTACCGCTCCACTTGTCTATGTTAATTACGGCATACCGGCCGATTACGATGAACTGGAGAAGCGAGGGATCGACGTTAAAGGCAAGATCGTAATTGCCCGTTACGGCGGGTCGTGGAGGGGAATTAAACCGAAGGTCGCCGCCGAGAAGGGAGCCATCGGTTGTCTTATCTATTCCGATCCGAGAAACGATGGTTACTATCAGGGCGATGTTTATCCAAAAGGAGCCTGGCGTGGTGAGGATGGTGTCCAACGCGGTTCGGTGATGGATATGCCGCTGCATCCTGGCGACCCGCTGACAAAAGGCATCGGGGCTACGAAGGATGCGAAAAGAATTCCGATCAAAGGCGCTCCGACGCTGACAAAGATTCCCGTCCTGCCGATCTCCTACGCCGATGCGCTGCCGCTTCTCAAGAATCTCGACGGGGCCGTTGTGCCTGAAAGCTGGCGCGGAGCATTGCCGACAACCTACCATTTCGGCGGGAAAACACCGACCGTCCGGCTAAAGCTCGAATTCAATTGGGATATCAAACCGATCTACAACGTTATCGCCAAAATGAGGGGCGGCGAGCGGCCCGACCAATGGATAATCCGCGGCAATCACCGTGATGCCTGGGTGAACGGTGCGGATGATCCGATCAGCGGACTTGTCGCGATGATGGAAGAGGCTCGGGGCATTAGTGAACTGGCAAAAACAGGATGGAAGCCGAAAAGGACGATTGTATATGCGGCGTGGGATGCGGAAGAAGAAGGTTTGATAGGTTCGACAGAATGGGTAGAACAGCACGCTGACGAGCTCAAGAGCAAGGCGGCCGTTTATATAAACACTGATTCAAACGGCCGAGGTTTTCTCGGCATCGGCGGTTCGCATACATTGGAAAAGTTTATCAACGGCGTCGCACGTGACATTCCCGATCCGCAGACAAAACTAACCGTATGGGAACGTACTCGAGCTAACCAGATTGTCAATGGACCGCCCGCAACCAGGAAAAAAACGCAAGAACGTCCTGACCTTCGTATATCTGCTCTTGGTTCTGGCTCGGATTACACGCCTTTCTTGCAGCATCTCGGCATCGCATCGCTCAATATCGGTTTCGGGGGTGAGAACGGCGGCGGATCATACCACTCGATCTACGATTCATTTGATCATTACACGCGCTTCGGCGATCCGGGATTCGCTTACGGTATTGCACTCGCAAAGGTATGCGGACACGCGACCCTTCGTCTGGCAAATGCGGAAACTCTTCCGTTCGAGTTCACAAATTTCTCGGACACCCTGGATCAATATCTTATCGAAGTGATTAAGCTCACGGATTCGCTCCGCGAAGAGACAGCGACGATGAATCAGCTTATCTCAAGTGGCATGCTCAAGGATGTGCAGGATCCAAATTTGACGTTCAACGTTCCAAAGATAAAAAGTGCCGTTCCGCAGTTGAGGTTCTCTCCCTTGCAGAATTCTCTTGCCCGTCTACGCGAAAGCGCTCGTGCATATCAGACAGCGTCGAAAGATAAACAATTGTCACCAGCAAGTCAGAAAAGCCTGGACGAATTACTCTACAAAACAGAACGTGCTCTGACGATAAATAACGGCCTGCCGCGTCGGGACTGGTTTCGTCATCAGATCTATGCTCCCGGCTTCTACACCGGCTACGGCGTCAAGACTTTACCCGGCGTTCGAGAGGCCATCGAACAGCGTGATTGGAAGGAGGCCGAAGAGCAGATGCTGGTTATCTCTAAAGTGATCGAAGGCATCACGAAAGAAATAGATAGAGCCGCGGGAATGTTCTAATCGGCCAATTCCCAATTATAGATTGCCTGACAACAAAGATCCTGCGAGAAAATGGCTGAAGTAATAATATCTACAATTTCCGCGATCCGATACATTTCGCTTAACCGGCCGGATAAGCGGAATGCACTAAATGCCTCGTTGGTAGATCAACTTGGCGAAGCTTTGTCGACCGCGGATTCGGACGAAACACTGCGAGCAATCGTAATTCGCGGACGAGGAAAGGACTTCTGCTCAGGCGCCGATCTTGAATCGCTTCGACAGATCAGCGAAAGCTCATACGAAGAGAATCTTGCGGACGCACGAGTCTTGATGGATCTCTTCGCCTCGATTCGAAAGATCCGAATTCCCGTCATTGCCGCGGTGCATGGGCGTGCCTTGGCTGGCGGGTGCGGGCTTGCTACGGCCTGTGATCTAATCGTCGCCACAAGAACGGCGCATTTTGGATATCCCGAGGTAAAGATCGGTTTTGTTCCGGCGATGGTGATGGCATTTCTCCGGCGCAACCTATCAGAAAAGCGTGCGTTCGAGATGATCACGCAGGGTTTTCAATTCTCGGCTGAACATGCGTTCGAGATCGGCCTCGTTAATCAGTTGTTTGACGAAGATGGCTTTGACGACGCAGTGCAGAACTATGCTTCCGTATATGAAAAGGTGAGCAGATCGGCCGTAATAATGTCCAAGGAACTACTGTACCGGATGGATGGTAAACAGTTCGGCGAGTCTATGGATGCGGGTGCCGAAGTCAATGCGAAAGCACGGATGACCGACGACTGCAAAGCGGGAATTGCCCGGTTTCTCGAAAAGTGATTACGCCTCAATAATATCTACCTTTGTCTCGATCAAAGTTTTGGGAATAAGAGCAGGGAAGTACGCCATAATTTCCTCAACCTTTGGCCGTCCCCCTGCAAAACCGGTGACGGCGGGCGGGCCGGTCAGGATGAGCGGGGCAAGTTCCTTCGTAAATCGCTCGACATCCGATTTGCTTTGACCGCGAACGCCGAAACGCAGTTGGACTTCGGGAATATCAGCTGAAGGTTCGCCTGACAAATGCCCATGAGTAGCATTTACACCGACAAATTCAGTCAACATCAGGTCGAATTTCAGTCCCAGCCTTTCTAATCTCGCCCGCAAAATGCCATCGGCGGCCTTCGCCTTCTGATACGCCTCCGGCCATGAGTACACCAGCGTGCCTACGGCCTTCCAACCGGCTGAATACGCGATTGAAACCTTATAGAATTCCGTGCTCGGGTTGCCCTTTATCCCGAACACCTTGACGCGGTCGGTGCCGTCGGGCGTAAGATTGATCGAAGAGAAGTCTGCCACAACATCGGGCGTGATATATGCCTTCGGATCGCCCATCTCGTACAGAAGTTGTTCCTTTACAGACTGAATATTCACCCTGCCGCCTGTCCCGTCGTGCTTTGTTACGACAAAATCACCGTTCGGCGACACCTCGACGATAGGGAAGCCGACGTTCGCCATATCCGGAATCGACTGCCATTCATACTGGCAATTGCCGCCAGATGCTTGGGCACCGCATTCGATAATATGTCCGGCGATGGTTCCGGCCGAAACCAGGTTCCAGTCGTCAAACTTCCATCCAAACTCATGCATCAGAGGACCAAGCGTCAGGCCCGTGTCGGTAAGCCGGCCGCCGACCACAACCTGCGCACCGCGTCCCAAAGCTTCGACAAGTCCGGCGGCTCCCAGATAAACATTAGCCGCCTGAACCTTGTCGCGAATAGCCGCAAGCGGCTCGCCGGTTTCCATGTTGATGATCTCGACGCCATCCGAGGCAAACTTGTCGAGCCGGTCGAGAACATCATCTCCGGTGACGACGCCTATCTTCAACTTGCCGCCAAGCCCGATCTCGCGGGCCGCTTCGCAGATCGCTTCGGCGCAGCCGGAAACGTTGACGCCGCCGGCGTTTGAAAGCACCTTGATGTCCTTCTCAACGCAGTCCGGCAAGATCTCACGCATCAGTGAGACGAAGTCTTTTGCATAACCGGCGTTTGGATCGCGTGCTCGTTGTTTCTGCATAATGCTCATCGT
>JANNGV010000084.1:0-1639 GCA_031404055.1 Chloracidobacterium sp. | reverse complement strand
TCTCGGCGGCCGCGATCACGCCGTCAAATTTTGCGGTGTCGATCGCCTCGCCGCCCTGCGACCATTTCGAACTAGAGCCGGGGGCACTGTTTGAATTCGCCATCTTTGGCGGCTGATTTTCCGTTGTGTGTGCGGTCGTCGGTTGCAGCTTCTCCGACCGCTGCGGTGAGGCGGGCGCATTTGAAGTGTTTTCGACCTGCTGTGCATTGCTGCTGCATCCGACAGCGAACGCCGCCAATAAACAAATAATTGCTGATTTCATTATGTCTTCCTTCATTCTTCCTTCTGCGTCTTCGCGTCTTTGCGGGAAAAGCATCTGCCGCAAAGGGAAGAGCAAGCTAGAGCTTAAACTCTGAACTTATTTCTTATCATTATACGGCCGTGCCTGCACGATATACACGCGGCCGTTCATGATTCCCCATTCGATGTCCTGTTCTTTTTTCCCGAACACGCGGCGGATGTTTATGGCCGTACGTGCCAGGCTTCTCGCCTGCAGATCGGTCAAGACACGCTTTTGCGCGTTCGCGCATTTATCCGAAGTTACCCGCAAGTCACCAGCTTCATCGAATTCGAGCGAACTTTTTTGATCCGAAAGTGTCATTACGATAACTGAATTCGACGTCGGATTGTACATTATCTGCTCCGGCAGGCCGGTGTTGTCGACCACCTTCGAATTATGCCCGCAGACCGCGCTAATATAGACGGCGTCTTTATTTTCGTCGTCAAACGGGTCCTTCGTTATCATCACGCCACCCTTTTGCATGTTCACGCCAAGCTGAACCAAGGCCGACATATAAACCTTCGTTTGATCGACATAATTTCGAACACGGGCCTCGTAAGCCTCAAATTTCCACAGCGACGCCCAGACTTTTTTTACCGCCTTGATTAGCTCTTCTTCCTTTACAACATTCGGCACGCTCGAATACAATCCGGCACCACTGAAATTAGGTAAATCTTCCGAATTGGAAGAGCTGCGAACGAACACCGAACGAGCGCCGAGCTGCACCTTCCATTTCTGAATTATTTGGCGCCGCAGATCGCCGTCAAACTCGCCGTTCTGGATCGTCGTTCGCAATTCCTCCAGCTTTTGCCGGCGAAATCGCGGGTTGTGAATGAAGTCGTTATTGTCCAAAAGCTCGGCAATTGTCGCGTCGATGCCGTTCGCTTTGACAAATGCGTCGTACCAATGAAACGGGATGCTAAACCCGTCGGGGACGATCACATTTGGCATCTTTGCTTTCAGCATTTCGCCGAGGTTCGCCGCTTTCGAGCCGTAAATTAGGCTGTCCTTTTTACGCATCTGGCGGAGCCCGGCGAGTGTCTTCACATTCAGATTTACCGGCGGAATCTGCTGGTCGGGCGACTTAAAGTTTTCCTTTATCTGATCCAGAGACGCACGCGTCAGGTCGTATTTTGTCAGGTTTGCGTCCAGCTTATATACGAAAGTGTCGTAGTCGCGGAAAAGCTTATCGGCGTCCTTTATATAAACGTTCGGAATGTTCCAGCCTTTCGCGAGAATGTTGATGTGCGAGAGCGGGCTCGACGGTTGGGCGACGATCACGCCGCGGACGGGCGGCAGGCTGATTGGCAGTTCCTTCAATACAAGAATTTCGTTGTCGCCGATCTCGACCGTGTCGTC